>DUMW01000012.1 GCA_012839765.1 Bacillota bacterium | reverse complement strand
GGCGAGATTGCTCTTTGGAGGCGAGTAATCCCTGTAGTTAGTGAGTCTCCCATCGACGTCCCTTCTTTGGCCCATAGTCCGTTGGTTGGAGGTTGTCCCCTGACGATGCCAGACCTTTGGTCTTTAATATGGGGTTGGCCTTGGACGACGGTGCCCATCCTGGATCCGTATCGTTACCCGCGCCCGAAAGGGATAGCAATCCTGTGGGATGTGTGGATGCGGGGCCGGTACTTGGCGGAGGAAGGCGGGTGAATATGTTCCAGCCCTCGTCTAGTGGCTACCATCCTCGTTTTAACGCAAACACAGTGATTCCAAAATCACCAGGCATAGTTGGTTGTACTGTTGCTGCAGGGCGGCCAACTCCTTTCTTGCGGCTTCAATGTCGCCTTTGAGTTTTTGCAGGGCCTGCAGGATGTCATCATGGTAATAGCGATAGCTATCCTCATCGAGCAGTGCCGTCACTGGTACTTTAAGGCGGTCCGCAAGAACGTATAGATTATCAATGGACGGATTTGCCCGACCCCGTTCAATCTGAGATATGAAGCTCTTGGTAAAGTCTCTCCCCGCTAGTTCTTCCTGGGTCATATTCCTGGCGATGCGGAGTTCACGGATGCGGGCGCCGATGGCCCTTGATGGCAGGTTATTGTCCATGTATCCATTCCCTCCATTGGTAAAGTAAAATTGTTTCGATATGTAAAGTATGGGTATATTATAACCCGTAACACTTGACGAGGCAAGACTTACCAAGGCCAGTTGCTACTCCAAGATTTACTTAAGGGGTTTTCTGGTGGTGTGGGTGAAGACTCTGGAGGCACCGCCTGGCCAAGACTCTAGCATTTTGTGTTCTAACTAGTGTATGCCCAACGTATTTCCTTGATTTTCCTCACAAGGCACTATATCATAAACCTAGGATAATACTCGCCTTCCTAGGGAATAATTGTTTACTGTACAAGGAGGTTGAGGTATGGAACCGACAATCAATCTCATCAAGCATGCCGGGGTGCAGATCCTTTGGGAGAACCTGGTGATTTACATCGATCCCTGGGAGATGCCCGAATCAGTCAAGGACAAAGCGGACCTTGTCCTGGTTACGCATCCCCACTATGATCATCTTTCACCGGAAGACATTGAGAGAATCAAAGGAGAAGATACCGTTGTGATCGGTCCTGCGGGCACCGCCGAGGAAGTTGCCGGGGCCAAGGAAGTGGCTCCCGGGGACAAGATCGAGGTGAAGGGGATCCAGGTCGAAGCCGTTCCCGCGTATAACAACAACAAGAGCTTTCACGAGAAGAAGAATAATTGGGTTGGATATATCCTCCGGCTAGGGGAGACGCGGGTTTACCATGCCGGGGATACGGACTTCATCCCCGAGATGGCGGACCTGGAAGTGGACATCGCCCTGTTGCCCGTGGGCGGCACCTATACTATGAATGTAGAGCAGGCGGTCCAGGCCGCCGAGGCTATTAACCCCAAGGTAGCCATTCCTATGCACTATGGAGACTTGGTCGGCAATGAGGAAGATGGCAAGGAGTTCGCCAGACGCTTCGATCGGGCTAAGCTCTTGCCTAAGGTTACCAGTTAAGTGTTCTAAAGTCCGCCTCCTAAGATAACCCTATCAATTTTTCTTCACGCAGTTAATTTTCCTCCTCCAAAAGCATAGAAGTTAATATGCCAGTGGCTGTATAGGCCGGAGGAGGGAAATTATGCGTGCGCTATTGCGGGCACAACGCTTAGCCTGCGAAGAAGTGATGGATTGGCCCGGAGTGACCGGGATTGCCATCGGAAAGAAGATGGTTCGCGGGCAGCTGACCGATCACGATAGCATCATCATCTACGTGGAAAAGAAATTGCCCCCAACGGAAGTGGAATATATTCTCCCCCAGGCCATTGGGGATGTTCCTACAGATGTGGTGGAGACCGGGCGGATCACCATCCAGGCGAAGCCGACGGACCGGCTGCGCCCAGCCCCCGGGGGCTGTTCCGTTGGTCACTACAAGATCACTGCAGGCACCTTGGGGGCCATTTGCTTCGACCGAAAGACGAAGGAACCGATGATCCTGTCCAATAACCATATCTTAGCCAATACCACCAACGGTAAAGACGGACGCTCTGCCAAGGACGACCCCATTTTGCAACCGGGCCCCTATGATGGTGGCCAGCCTACCGATGTCATCGGCCGATTGGAACGGGTCGTGCCATTGAACTTTGAAAGCGGCTCCGGTTGGCGGTCTAGCTGCATATTCGGCTTTCTGGAGCGGATTTGGACCTGGCTTGGGGGCTCAAGCCAACAGTCTTCGGGACTCAACCTTGTGGATGCTGCCATTGCCCGGCCGGTGGATGCGGTGCGGATGGAGATTCTCGGCATCGGCATGGTGCGGGGTGTGACCGATGTACCGGTGGGCACCCTTTGCTATAAAAGCGGGCGTACCACCGGTGTGACCACAGGGATCCTCCAGGGGAAGAATGCCCGGCTGAAGGTCTACTTTGACGAAGGCCGCGTCGTCCTTTTTGACCGGCAACTGGTCTTCTCCCACATGTCTGAGCCGGGGGACTCAGGTTCTTTGATTTTAGAGAAGGCGACCAACAAAGCTGTGGGTTTACTTTTTGCCGGCTCCAATCAAGTGACCATTGCCAATCGCATCCAGGATGTGATGGAACTGTTGGACATCGAGTTTTAGGTCAAGGGTTTCTCTATCCTGTACGAGGACTTCCTTAATCACTCATCTGCTACAGAATTTAGCAGGATGAGACCAACGAATATGTCCCATCCTAAACCTGAACTAGCCAGTCCGTCGATAGACCCCAAAGGCGTCATGCCCTTGGGGTCTAAATGTATACTCCCCCCTGAAGATGTATGCTGCCCCAGGTTGCGGGGGATCGACTGGAGAAAGAAAACATATTTCGGATCTCGAGTCTTGTACCTCTGGGGCACCTTCAGTTGCTGCCGGAAAACACTAATGGTAGAATAAGGCTGGTGAATAACGTAGGAAAAAGAAGGTGCGAGAGAATTGCAATCGATGATTAGTCTGGATAGAACCTATTCTTTGGTTTCCGATGAGCAGCTTAACCGTATGGCCCCCTTGGTGCAGACGGCCCATTACGTGCTAGAGGAACGTTCTGGGGCCGGCAAGGAGTTTTTGGGCTGGATGGATCTGCCGGATTTTGACCCCACCGAATTGGCCCGGATCCAAGAAGTGGCTGCTCGAATTCGGGAAAAGAGCCAAGTGCTGGTGGTAGTCGGGATCGGCGGTTCCTACTTGGGAGCCCGGGCCGCCATCGAGATGCTTTCCCCCAGCTTCGGTCGGAGGGACCTTGAGGTTATTTATGCGGGACATCATTTGAGCGCTAGCTATCATGCGGAACTGCTCGACTACCTAGACCAGTTTGATGTTACCCTCAATGTGATCTCCAAGTCCGGCACTACCACCGAACCGGCCATCGCCTTCCGATTCTTGCGCAAGTATATGGAGGAGCGGTACGGGGTTGCGGGGGCCAAAGAGCGGATCGTGGTGACCACGGACAAAGAGACCGGGGCCCTTAGGCAACTGGCCACGGAATTAGGCTACACTTCCTTTGTGATCCCCGACGACGTGGGAGGCCGCTTCTCGGTGCTGACACCGGTGGGATTGTTGCCCATCGCCAGTGCCGGTATTGATGTCGAGAAGATCCTGGAGGGTGCCAAGGCGGCCAAGGCGGCCTATGCCACCCCGGCTCTGGCGGACAATATGTGTTATCAATATGCGGCGTTGCGACACATCTACTATGCCATGGGCAAGGCCATGGAGATCTTTGTAAGCTATGAGCCCAGCCTCTTTTACTTCGCTGAATGGTGGAAGCAGCTTTTTGGGGAAAGCCAAGGCAAAGATGGACAAGGTCTTTTCCCCAGCTCTGTGAGCTTCACCACCGATCTACACTCTCTCGGCCAGTACATTCAAGATGGCCGGCGCCTGTTCTTTGAGACAGTGCTCAATATCCAGGAACCCAGGCAGGATCTGGTGGTGGAGAAGGAAGACCGCGATCTTGACGGTCTGAACTACATCGCGGGCAAGTCGGTCCACGAGGTGAACCAAAAGGCTATGCAGGGTACCCTGTTGGCCCATGTCGAGGGACAAGTGCCCAATCTCGTGGTTAACGTTCCCCAAATTGCCCCCGAGTATTTCGGCCAGCTGGTCTACTTCTTCGAAAAGGCCTGTGCCGTAGGTGGTTACCTAATGGGGGTTAATCCCTTTGACCAACCGGGTGTGGAAGCCTATAAAAAGAAGATGTTCGCTTTACTTGGCAAACCCGGTTACCAATTGTAAGCGTTCTCCGGGGAGGCCTCTCCCCGGAGTCAGTCCATCAACATCCGTTCCCGCATACTGATGTATACCCCATCGCCAATGATCAAATGATCCAGCACCCCAATGCCCAGTAGTTTCCCTGCTTTCACTAGCTGTGCCGTTACTTCGATATCCGCCTCACTAGGCTCACAGCATCCCGAAGGATGGTTGTGGGCAAGGATCACCGCTGAAGCACTGTGACGGATGGCCCCCTTGAAGACTTCCCGCGGGTGGATGGGGGTGCGAGCCAGTCCGCCGATGGCGATGGTCTCGGCACAGATCACTTCATTTTGGGTGTTGAGCAAGATCACCACGAAATGTTCTCGGTCATAGAGCTTCATATGGGTTAGGAGAAAATGGGCCACGTCTTGGGGATTGCGTACCTTGGTTAAAGCTCCGGTGGACAGAAAAGAGATCCGCTTCCCCAGTTCAATGGCTGCCAGGATGCGCCAGGCTTCGCTTAGACTCACCTTACCCAATAGGGCTAGCTCCGCACCGGTCATGGTGCAAAGCCGCCTGGCTGCGGCATTGATATTACCATAGGTTCTCACCAATCGATCCAAAAGGTCTGGGGCACGGTTATTCCCGAGGATCGTGGAGATGATCTCCTCAGTGGAGAGATGTTCTACTTGCAGAATTGTTGGGACGTACTGTTCAACCATCCGCAATAGACATTACTCCTTTCCAAGTCCAGTATCAGTATACTTAGACGCGATATAGGGAAATTCCTGCTTGATAACGAACAAAATAAATGTTTACCCGTAATGGGTAAAGGGATATAGATTTGGAGTAGAAGAGGGGAAGATTTGCCGGGGAGCCCAAGAAGGTCGAAGGATAATCGGCCCGTTTAGTTTCCAGGGGGGAAGATGTCTCCCCACTTTGCCTTCCTTGCGGCCCGATACAAATCTTTGTTTTTTCGGGAAACAGTTTCCTTTGTGATTCCTGCGGGGCGGCAAAGGGTAAGCTGTACATGTCCCTTGCCAATGAGGGGATGTCGGAGGACTCGTCCCGGGAACGGTGTGGCCCGTTGACGGGAGAAGGCCGCAAAGGAGAATTTTTCGTCCTCATAGGAAAGCTCACTTGCCTTGATCTGTCGATGCAGTCGGGAGCGGGGGATCCGCTGGGAAAAGTGGCACCAATCATCGTCTGCCAACGGGCATGTTTCGCGGTGGGGACAGGGTGCCACTATGTGGCCGCCGTTATCCCGTAGCCAGTCCCGGGCGGCCCTGATCTGCCCAAACCCTTCCGGGGTTCCCGGCTCGATGATCACCAGTACTCCCTTGGTGTGCTGCCATAGCCGGGCCAGCAATAGATCTCTGTCTTTTGGATTTGTCTCTCCCAGAACGTAGGAGGCCACCACCAGATCCTGGGGGGGAAGGTGCCAGTCTTGGGTAATGTCCTGTTGGAGCCAGCGGGCTGTCCTAAGGGATGTACTGGTGGCTCGTTCCGCAAGCCCTTGGCCCAGGGCGATCATGGCCGGTGCCCGTTCTAGGAGGGTAATAGTCTGCACGGTGGGAAATACTTCCCTGACTGCCCACATCACCGTTCCCGGGCCAGCACCGACATCCAGCAAAGAGCTGGGCTCCCATTGGGGTAGCACCTCCCGCACTTGGGTCAAGGCCCCATAGATCGCCCCGAAGGTGGCCGGCATGCGGAAGGCGACGTAGGCCAGGGCATCCTCGGGGGACCGAATCAAGCTGTCTCCGCTGGCGGGGCCCTTCGACCTGTATCTTGCCGAAAGGTCCGCGGCGGTTTTGCTCAGATCCTTGCGGGACACATTGGTCAGTTCCTCGTCCAGGGCGGTTTTCAGGTCTTCGGGTAGCTCCATTGGAAAAACACACTCCCAACTGCGGGAATCTAAACTAATCAGATCATACCCCGGGAAAGATACAAACGTCAAACAAAGTCCGCTAAAGCTAGGATCATCCCTATTCAGTCAGTCCATGGGCGGATATGATATAATTCCCTAGGGGCGGACCGTGGTTTTGCGGCGGAAGTTGTTACTTCGAGTTCGAAGGAGGCATAGTCCATGTTCGACTACGATGTGATTGTTGTTGGCGCGGGCCCCGCGGGTATTTTTTCGGCTCGGGAGTTGAGTAACGCAGGCTTTCGGGTGCTCATGCTGGACAAGGGTAAGGATCTGGATGCCCGTAAGTGCCCCGTGGAGAGCAGCGGGGACTGTGCCCATTGTTCGCCCTGCAGCATTGTCTGTGGTTTTGGGGGAGCCGGCGCGTTCAGTGACGGCAAGTTGACTTTGTCACCAGAAGTGGGTGGCTGGTTGAATGAGTTCCTCTCCCGGGATGAATTGGTTACACTCATCAAGTATGTAGACCAAGTCTACCTGGACCACGGTGCCCCGGATCGGGTGTATGCTCCCTCGGACAACGCGGTACACGAGATGGAGCGCAAAGCAACACTAGCGGAATTGGAGTTTATCCCGGCCAAGATTCGTCATCTAGGGACGGGCCATTCCAAACTGGTCCTGCAGAATATGCGCCAGACCTTGGTGGATCACGGGGTGGAGATCAAGACCCTAGAGCCGGTGACCGAGATTCTGGTCCAAGACGGTAAAGCTATGGGGGTAGTGACCACCAAAGGGGAGTACCGGGGTAAGTATGTCGTTTTGGCACCGGGGAGAGAGGGTGCCTCCTGGTTGGTGACCCAGGCGCGTCGGTTGAAGTTGTCTACGGTGGTGAATTCCGTGGACATCGGGGTGCGCGTCGAGGCGCCGGCGGTGGTAATGGAGCCCCTCACCAAGGACTTTTACGAGTCGAAGTTGGTGTATCATTCCCGTTCCTTTGAGGATCGGGTCCGTACCTTTTGCATGTGTCCCTACGGCAAGGTGGCGGTGGAGAACAACGGTGGCTTGATTACCGTCAATGGCCACAGCCATTCGGAACACAAGACCAATAATACCAACTTTGCCATTTTGGTGAGTAAGAATTTTACCGAGCCCTTCAAAGAGCCCATCGCCTATGGCCAACATATCGCCCGACTGGCTAACCTGCTGGGGGGTGGCGTGTTGGTGCAGCGCCTGGGGGATCTTTTGGCTGGCAGACGATCTACCCACAGTCGGATTGAGAAGGGGCTCGTGGTCCCGACTTTGCCCACCGCTACTCCCGGGGACCTGAGTCTGGTGCTGCCCTACCGGTATTTAGTAAGCATTTTGGAAATGCTGGAGGCTATGGACAAGCTGGCTCCGGGGCTCTATTCCCGGCATACATTGCTTTACGGAGTGGAAGTGAAGTTCTACTCTTCCCGGATCCAGGTGGATGACAACTTTCAGACCGATATCCAGAACCTATATGCCATCGGCGATGGGGCAGGGGTGACGCGGGGTCTGATGCAGGCCTCCATTTCCGGTGTCCTTTTGGGTAGAGCCATCGCCAACGGCGAAACCTAAACTGGTCCGGACCCTGGGAGGCTTGTTCTTCTGCTATTGACCATGTTATACCTCAGTGATATAATATGGTGAACGTTTCTAGGATATACTAACCGGTGTTTGTCCTATTGCAGGGAGGTAATCTATATGGTAGGTGTGGTTCTGCGCGCACAAGGGCGTGCTGTAGCCGGGAAAGGTGCCGCAAGACAAATCCGCCGCATGGGGCGGATTCCTGGGATTGTCTATGGCAAGGGAAAGGACAATGTGCAAGTTTCCCTTGATGCTGGCGAATTCAACCGACTGCTTGCCACCACTGGGGTTGGCCAGTTGGTTAACCTGGAAGTGGTCGTGGGTGACGAGGTCCAGTCGCGGCCCACTTTGTTGAAGGATGTCCAGTACGATCCTGTTGTCGGTGATGTTTTGCACGTGGACTTCCACGAGGTCGCCCTCGACGAGCCGATTAAGACCTTTGTGGAGATTGTCCTAGTTGACGAAGGCGAAGGTACCATCCGGGACGGTGGCATTGTCTCCCAGTTGCTCCGGGAAATCGAGGTGGAATGTCTGCCTACTAATATCCCGGATCAGGTCAGTGTGAATGTGACTGGACTGTCCATTGGTGATTCGGTGACCGTGGGCGACTTGGAGAAATTGCCCGGTGTCGAGTTTATTACTCCCGTTGAGGAGATTGTAGTTACGGTCACCGCTCCGACGACGGAAGTCGTTGAAGAGGAGACCGCAGACGAAGCGGAAGAAGCTACTGAGGAAGCCGACGAAGAGGAATAAAAGATACCAGTGGTACATCGAATCCATAATATGGAGTAAGGAGGCAACCCTGCACACATTGTGTGCAGGGTTAGGCTGCATAGGGGTGGAATTCCCCTTTCTGCCAAAAAATGGTGATGAAGTACATTATTGGTTTAGGAAATCCTGGAAAAGAATATGCTAAAACTAGACATAACATGGGCTTTCTGGTCCTCGATGCCCTGGCGAAGCAAGTGGGTGTCCAAATCGACCGACGGGGTTACCACGGACTATGGACGGAGGCGTGCCTTGGCGGACAGGATTTTCTGATGCTTAAACCCACCACCTACATGAACAACAGCGGTCAGTCGGTGTTGGCCCTCTGCCAGGATCGTCCCGTGGAGCCGCACCAGCTGATGATCGTCTATGATGATCTAGATCTGGAGACGGGTCGGATCCGCCTGCGGATGAAAGGGCGTCCCGGGTCCCACCGGGGGTTGCAGTCTGTCTTGGAGAAGCTGGGGACCCAGGAGGTGCCCCGGTTAAAGGTGGGGATCGGACCGGTGCCGCCCGGTGTGGCGGGACGGGATTTTGTCCTAGGGGAACCCACCGCTGAGGAGTGGGAAGACTTTCTTTTGCCTGCCATCGAGCGGGCTGTCCTTGCCCTCATCTGCTGGATTGAAGAGGGCATCGAAAATGCCATGAACAAGTATAATGGATAGAATATGTCGTGATCATACTCAATGAGGAGGAGCCAGTGTGGCTTTAACTGGTCTATCCCATCTGGTCTCGAGATCCCAAGAGTTTGCTCCGGTGGTGGATACGGTTATTCGAGGTGCGCAGGAAACCTTGGTGATCGGAGCCTCGGGATCCTTGAGAATAGTTGGTATTGCTGCGATTTTTCAAACCTTGGCCCAACGGGGTAGCAAAATCCCCTTCCTGGTGGTTGCCCCGGATCAATATCATGCCGAGCAGATATATTTGACTTTAGAAAATATTCTAACATCAAAACGGGTGGCTTTGTTTCCGGCCATCTCCACTATGCCCCATGAGTCGGTGATCGCGGAGCGAGAACTGCATGGAATGCGGGTGGCGGTGATCGGGAGACTATTGGCGGAGGAAAGCTTGATTGTGGTGGCTTCCGCCGAGGCCCTGTCCCGTTACCTGCTTCCACCCCAGGTCTTTAGGGCCTATTGTACGGGGCTTACTGTGGGCGAGACTGTGGAACTGGAACAGCTAATGGACAGACTGGTGGCTGGCGGGTATCAACGGGTGGATCTCGTGGAGGATCCGGGCCAGTTTTCTCTCCGAGGGGGAATTCTGGACATTTTCTGTCCCATCCTTACCAACCCGGTGCGTATTGAGCTGTTCGGCGATGAGATCGACTCCATCCGGGAGTTCGATCCGGCGGATCAACGGTCCTACCGACGCCATCAGAGTGTGTATATCACCCCTGCGCGAGAGTTTTTTGTACCCGAACATCTGCGGAAAGACGCCTTTATCGAGATCAAAAAAGCCCTGGAGGAGCAAGTGGTGCGCCTAGATCGGGCCAAGGATTCCCCTTCTAGCACCTTGCGACAGACGGTGGCTCGCCACTTGGAGTTTATTGAGAACGGGATCTACGATTCGGCCTTGGAGCAGTATCAACCCTATTTCTACCCCAACCAGGCTACCCTGCTAGCCTACTTCCCTCGCATGATCTGTATCTTAGATGAGCCCAGTCGGATCAAAGAAAGCCTGGAGAATGTGGAGAAGGAATACATGGAGCAGCATCTTAGTGGTCTGGCCAAGGGCCGGGCCTTGCCCGGGGAGGCTCGGATGTTCTGCCCCTGGTCGGAACTGTTCCCTGAGTTCAAACGGGGCCGCCTCCTTTATTTCTCCACCTTAGCCCAGCGCATTGAGGGGATGTCACCTACCCATACGGTAAACGTCTCTTCGCGATTGCCCGATGTTTTCCATGGGAAGATGAACTTGTTGCTACAGGAGCTAGAACGCGCAAAGCGGGAAGGTTTTGCTATTCTGCTATCCCTTTCCTCCGAAAGTCGCGCCAAGCGAATCACGGAGTGGCTGACCGAGGAAGGGGTGCCGGCCCGGTATGTGCTGCGGCCCGAGGACGAGATTCGGCCGGGAAACATCATCATTACCAGCGGGTACTTGGAGGCCGGTTTCGATCTACCGCTGACGCGGTTGTTGGTCCTGACTGATGCCGAGATCCGGGGGAAGGCCAAGCAGAAAGTGCGGAGCCGTCGGGGCCCCCAAGGGACGAGGATCCGGGATTGGAATGAATTGAACGAAGGGGACTACGTGGTCCACGTTAACCATGGGATCGGCAAGTACCTTGGTGTGAAGAATATCAATGTCAGTGGGGTCCAGAAGGATTACCTGGTGGTAAAATATGCCGGCGAGGACATTCTCTATGTCCCGGTGGACCAGGTGAATCTGCTGCAGAAGTACGTGGGGGGCGGGGATGAGGCCAGTCCTAAACTGAACAAGCTAGGCGGTACCGAATGGACCAAGGTGAAGCGAAAGGTCAAAGAATCGGTCCGGGAGATCGCCAAGGATCTGTTGGAGCTGTATGCTGCCCGGGAAACGGTGCCAGGGCGGGCCTTTTCGCCGGACACCGTTTGGCAGAGGGAGTTTGAGGATGCCTTTGAATATGAAGAGACACCGGACCAGCTGAGGGCAGTGCAGGAAGTTAAGGCCGACATGGAAAAGCCCCGACCTATGGATCGGCTCCTGTGTGGGGACGTGGGCTATGGGAAGACCGAGGTGGCCCTGCGGGCTGCGTTCAAAGCGGTGATGGATGGTTGTCAGGTGGCCATTTTAGTGCCCACCACTATCTTGGCCCAACAGCATTATCGTACGGTGAGCGAACGGTTGCGCAACTTCCCCGTGACGGTGCGGGTGTTAAGCCGCTTCGAAAGTCCCAGTAAGCAGAAGCAGACCATTAAGGATCTTAAGACCGGAGCGGTGGACATCGTCATCGGGACCCATCGCTTATTGTCTAAGGACGTGGAGTTTAAGAACCTTGGACTGGTGATTATCGACGAGGAGCAGCGCTTTGGCGTGAAGCAGAAGGAAAAACTAAAGCAGCTGCGCACCAGTGTGGATGTGCTGACCCTGTCGGCCACTCCTATCCCTCGCACCTTACACATGGCTTTGGTGGGAGTGCGGGATATGAGTGTCATCGAGACTCCCCCCGAGGATCGCTATCCCATTCGTACTTACATTGTGGAGTATAATCCCGAGACGATCCGGGATGCCATCCTACGGGAAAAGGCCCGGGGAGGCCAGGTCTATTTCGTCTACAACCGTGTCCAAGGCATTGAAAGGATGGCAGAGGAACTGCGTCTGCTGGTGCCCGAGGTTTCGGTGGTAGTGGCCCACGGCCAGATGGGCGAGCGGGAACTGGAGCAGGTGATGCTTGACTTCATGGATGGGGCATACGACGTGCTGGTGTGTACCACGATTATTGAAACCGGTATGGACATCCCCAATGTGAACACCTTGATTGTCTATGATGCAGATAAGTTTGGTCTTTCCCAACTATACCAACTGCGGGGACGGGTGGGTCGGTCTAACCGCATTGCCTACGCCTATTGCTGTTACCGCAAGGATCAGGTGTTGACCGAAGACGCGGAAAAACGGCTGCAGGCCATCAAGGAGTTCTCTGATCTGGGTTCCGGTTTCCGGATTGCCATGCGGGACCTGGAGATTAGAGGCGCGGGGAACATCCTTGGCGCAGAACAACATGGTTTTATCGCGTCCGTAGGTTTCGAGTTGTATTGTCGTCTGTTGGAAGAGTCCATTGCGGAACTGTCCGGTCAGGTAAAGGAGGAACTTCCGGAACCCTTGTTGGACTTCGCGGTGGATGCCTATATCGACGACGAATATATTGCCGACTCTCGGCAGAAGGTGGATATTTACAAGCGCATCAGCGCCTTGGGCAGCCAAAGGGAGATCCAAGAGTTTGTGGTGGAGCTGGAGGACCGCTACGGACCGGTTACCCCCTCCGTGGATAAGCTGCTCCGGGTGGCAGCCATCCGGATCATGGCCCGGGAGGTGGGGGTGGAATCCATCGCCCAGGAGGCCCGTTACGTGGTCTTCCGCTTCCATCCAGAGGCGCAAGTCCCACCCAGTGCCCTCCGTGCCTGTGTGGAGCAGTTCCGGGGCAAACTGACGGTGCTGCATGGTCAGCCACCGCGGATTAGGATTCGCCCGGGCCTAGAGCAGGACGAGTTGCTGGACATCATTACCACCGTCTTGAAGAATATCCAAGCCTCCTTAGCCGAGGCCAGTGGGCAGTAGGAATAAGGAACAAGTACTTCGTGTATACTAACGCTTGGAAGGCTATGGTAAACCAAGGCGAAGGATTCCTTCCGACTTGGTCGAGGAGGTAAACCGATGAAAGCAACGGGTATTGTCAGAAGGATCGATGACCTAGGACGGGTGGTTATCCCCAAGGAGATCAGAAAGACCCTGCGAATTCGGGAGGGTGATCCCTTGGAGATTTATGTGGACCGTACCGGTGAAGTGATCCTGAAGAAGTATTCACCGGTGGCGGAGTTGGGCGGTTTCGCCCAGGAGTATGTGGATTCGTTGTTCGAAAACAACGGAAAGAACGCAATCATCGTGGATCGGGATACGGTAATCGCCGCGGCGGGGCCGTTGGGGAAGGATTTGCTGGGCAAGGGTGTGACCCAGCAGATGGAACGGATCATGGAGGAACGGGCTGCTTTGTTGCTTGGGCCGGGACTAGACGAGGAACTTGAACTGATCGACGAAGAACGGAACCACTGGCCGGTGAAATCCTTGGCGGTGGCTTCCATTATCGCCGCCGGAGACCCGGTGGGGATCGTGATCATTGCCACCACTGCGGAGGAGCCGGCACTGGTCAGCGACGTGGAATTGAAGCTGGTGAAAACGGCAGCAGGATTTCTGGGGCGGCAACTAGAAAGCTAACCGGTGGACAAGCCAGCTGGGGAGGAAAAAAGAAGATGATTGTAATTGTCGGCCTCGGACCGGGAACGTGGGGGCAACTGTCGGTGGAGGCAGGGGAGGCTCTGCAGTCAGCGAAGAATCTGTGGCTGCGCACCGCAGTACACCCCACTGTGGAAGCCCTCAGGGAGAGGGGCATTGCCTTTGTCACCTTTGATGAGGTATACGAACAGGCCGCGTCCTTCGACGACGTATACCAACATATTGTGGATCGTCTGCTGGCGGAAAAGGAGGTGACCTATGCAGTTCCAGGTCATCCTCTGATCGGTGAGCGGACGGTGGAACTACTGTTAGCTGAAGCGGAAAAGCGCAACATACCCACCAAGGTGATCCCGAGCATGAGTTTTGTGGACGTGATCTGGCCGGCCCTGGGGATCAGTGGAGATGGGGTTCAGTTGGTGGACGCTTTGGCGCTGGAATGTGACCAGCTGCAGCCTAACCAACCCTATTTACTCATGCAGGTGTACAATCGCTTGGTGGCCTCGGAGCTGAAACTCCGTTTGATGAATTGCTACCCCGACGAACATGAGATTGTAGTGGTGCGGGGAGCAGGGATTCCCGGGTGGCAGCGGATCCTCCGCGTTCCTCTGTATCGTTTGGACAACCTGGATTGGTTGGACCACTTGACATCGGTGTATCTACCCCCGGTGGCTCCAGGGACCCACTACGATCTGGCCGATCTTGTGACGGTGATGAAGCGCTTGCTGGGCCCTAACGGGTGCCCTTGGGATCGGAAACAGGATCATCATTCATTGAAGAAGTACCTAGTGGAAGAGGCCGAAGAGGTGCTGGGGGCCATCGACAGTGGTGATATGGATCATCTCTGTGAGGAACTGGGGGATCTTTTGTTGCAGATCGTCTTTCACGCCCAACTGGCGGCAGAAGAGGGTTATTTTAACATCCACGACGTGATCAAGGCCATCACCACGAAGATGATCCGGCGACATCCCCATGTCTTCGGCGATGTCTCCGCAGACAACGTGGAGACTGTGTTGCAGAACTGGGAGGAGATCAAGCGGGCCGAGACCCGGGAACACACCAGCCATTCGGCTTTGCGCAGGGCCCAATGGGTGCAACAATCCGCCCGCAACTTCGGTTTTGACTGGCCTGACGTCTATGGACCGGCGGGCAAGGTTTTTGAAGAGATCGGTGAACTTGTGAGCGCATTGGGTAATGGCTCCGAGGAGGATCGACAAAGGGAATTTGGGGATGTGCTCTTTGCCTTAGTCAACCTTGGTCGTTTTCTCAACATCGACCCGGAAGTGGCCCTGAGCCAAACTGTGGAACGTTTTGAACAGCGTTTTCAGCGGATGGAGGAGAAGGCTATGGGGCTGGGGAAAACTCTTGGAGAAATGTCCTTGGAGGAAATGGATGTTCTCTGGGAAGAGGTCAAGGAAGAGGAAAAATAAGAAGGGGGCCTTCGGCCCCCTAAAGACTATTCGCCGGCCACCGCACTCTTCAGTAATTTGCCAGCCTTGAACGCTGGAACCTTGGTGGCAGGGATGTCAATTGGTTCCCCGGTGGCCGGGTTAACGCCCTTGCGGGCAGCGCGTTCCCGGACCTCAAAGGTACCAAAGCCAACCAAAGTAACCTTCTCGCCCTGTGCCAGTGCATCCGTAATCGACTCGAGAACCGCTTCTACTGCGTCAGAGGCGACCTTCTTCGTCAGTCCAGTCTTCTCAGTGACACTGGCAATCAACTCACCTTTGTTCATCATCGTCCCTCCTTAAAGTACTAACGCATCGCTATGTTATTCGCCATCATGTTCCCAAATCCTGCTAGGCAACGTTGTTTCCGTGTCTTTTTGCTGCATATTGTCACATTTTAATGGGAAAATAACCGTGTGTAGTCAGAAAGGGGGGCATTCAATGACTAATTTCTGGAAAAGATCGCTTCAGATGATCAGTCTGTTGCTGATTGTGGGTACTGTCTACTTCTTGATGAGTTCATCGCCCCAGGAACCAGAGGATCTGGCGCGTCGGTTTGACAAAGAGCCTGAGGTGTCGGTGTACTTCCATCGAACTCAAGAAACTAAGACTATGCCCATCGAGGAGTACATCATGGGGGTGGTGGCCGGTGAGATGAAGCCCGATTGGCCCAAGGAGGCCTATGCGGCCCAGGCCATCTTGGCCCGCAGCTTCACCATGCATTATATCAGCCATGGTGGTGCCCGGGATAAGTACGGCACCGACGTCACCACCAACGAAGAAGAGGTGCAAGCCTACAATGCGGACAATATCACGCCCATCATTGAAGAGGCGGTAAATTTGACCCGGGGTATGGTGATGACCTTCGATAACCGCTATGTTCGGGCCTGGTTCCATTCCTTCAGCGGTGGGATCACGGCCACGGCCAAAGAGGGCTTGAACTATCCCGATGATGAACCGCCTTATATCAAAAGTGTCCGTCTTCCCGATAACCCCCACGCCCCCGAGGACGTGAAGGAATGGGAGCTGGAGATTAGCCTTGTGGATTTGCAACAAAGGTTGTCTGGCCTTGGAGTAACGGGTCCCATCAGTGATGTGCGGATTAAGGAGCGGGGCCCCACCGGGCGGATCACGGCGGTGGAGGTGGTGCATTCCGATGGAGAGACCACCACTATCCCGGGTAATGACTTTCGTTTAGCGGTGGGTGCCATGGAGATGAAATCTACGTTGGTAGAGGAGTTCGAAGTGGATGATGGCAAATTAGAAATTGAAGGCACCGGCTTCGGCCACGGTGTAGGCCTGAGCCAATGGGATGCTTACATGCTGGCCAAGGATGGTTATAGTCCTGAAGAGATCGTCCACTATTTCTTCAAGGATATCGAGATTAAGAAACTGTGGGACTAGTACCTGCGGGCGGAGGATGCTCCGCCCACAAATCTCTCTTCCCTGGCTCGTACCCTTTTCCGGGCATATATTTCTAGGAACAAGCATAGTATTTAACGCTACAACCTATTGCTCAGGACTGAGGGAGGGAAGAGCATGGAAGAGAAGGGACAAGTCAGGAAGAAACACCAATTCATCTTGCGCAATCGGGAGCTTTTGTTGATCGACGGAGTTACTCACGTGGAGAGCTTTGATGAGAACGAGATCACCATCGGTACCGACCAAGGTAACATGTTGATTAAGGGGGAGGAGCTGAACATCAAGGAACTGAACCTTGAAAACGGAAATCTGATGGTACAAGGCCTGGTCTCTACTATTGAATATGTACCTGATCCCGGCAGTAGCAAGGGAAGATCCTTTTTGAGCAGGCTCTTTCGGTAACTATGTGGCGTAAGGAGGCAAAGTCGTGGGAACCCTGACGGACCAGGTCTATACCATGTTGATCATCATCCTCGGCGGCATCCTCGTTGGTTTCATCTTCGATTTGTACCGGGTGCTGCGGGGTTTTGGACGACCTGGGAAATATGTCACGTTGGTCACCGACTGCCTCTTTTGGCTGGTGGTCACCCCCATTGCCCTCATCATTCTGGTCTTGGCCAACTGGGGTGAATTGAGGCTATATTCCTTTCTGGGCCTGCTTTTGGGTCTGATCTTTTATTGGTCAGTGTTAAGCGCGGTCGTAGTAGGAATCCTAGGGTCCCTGTTGTCTTTCCTTTGGCGTGCTGTTTGTCTGCTTGGGAAGGCCCTTATATTTCTTGTCACCATCGGTCCACGGTTGCTTTATGCCCTGGTGCGGGGCAAACTGATGGTCTTTCGTCGTCCCCGGTTCTTGCGCAGGCTCTTGCAACCCTTCCGGGTCACGCTTCCCCGGATCAAGTTGCGCTTTCCGAAACTATTCCGCATTCGCCTCTGATTTGAGCAGGGATTTCCAGGGGGAAGGGAGAAAGGTTATAACCCAAGCATGTTGACCGAAGGTGGACGGGCCTTGAGGGAATATCCGGCAACGGTGTCGCCAGACAGGAGGAGGCCAAGGATGCGCCTCAAAGTAAATCTCTTTGTGATCATATTCCTTCTAGTTGTGGGAATCTTGGCAACGGGCTATGCCAAGAACTTTGCTAAGATCCGCCAGCTGCGTGAGGAGATCCAATGGATCCAGGAAGAGATTCGAGTAATGGCGTTAAGGAACAATGTCCTGTTAGAGGAGATAGCCTTGCTAGATGAGGATGAGATCATTGAGGAAATTGCCCGGCGGGAGCTTGGTCTGGTGATGCCCGGCGAGACCGTTTACAGACTCGCCGATCCCTTGCCTACTAGTGAGTGAGCAAAGATCTGCTTCTAAGGAACTAGAGTGTCCTGAGGGCTGTCCTGATTCTTCTCATCGTAGCGCCGGTCTCTTGACACGTTTATTAGGGCCTCGGTATAATTACCATGAGCCTAGTGTATGCCCACTACGGTCAAATTCTATGAGGAGGAATTCATTTAAGTATGGCAATTGAAGTGGGTAGCGTCGTCGAAGGGAGAGTCACGGGCATTACTAACTTCGGTGCTTTCGTAGAACTCAGCAGTGGTGAAACTGGATTAATCCACATTTCTGAAGTGGCCGATGCTTACGTGAAAGACATTAAGGATTTCCTTCAAGAAGACCAGATCATCAAGGTTAAAGTTATCAACATTGAAGATGGTAAGATCGGACTTTCACTTAGGCGCGTTAACGATGCCCCCCGACGCTCGAAACAGGACCTCAAAGCGTTTGAAGAGAAACTCAACAAGTTCCTTAAGGAAAGCGAGAAACGGCAAAGTGACCTGAAACGAGCCACTGATTCTAAACGTGGTGGACGGGGTGGTGGAAGAAACTTCTAGCCCACGGCAATCATTCTTGCGACGACCCTACTGCCGATTTTGGCTTGATGCGGACAAGCCACTCGGCAGTTTTTTGTTGCTATGGAGGAGCGAGATGGAGAGTCTAGACCTGCAATTGATCGAAAAACAGCTGGGCCGCCGGCCCCGGGGAGTGGTGGGGGTAGGGTTACGTTGCCCTGCCGGGTATCCGCGGGTGATCGTGACAAAACCGGTGGTGGAGCCAGGACAAGTCTTTCCCACTACCTATTGGCTGACCTGTCCCCATTTGGTGAAGGAAGTCAGTCGACTAGAAAGCCAGGGGTTGGTGGGGGAACTTACGGAACGGGCGCTCCATGATGCGGACTTTGCCCGGGAACTGGTGGAAGCCCATGAAGAATACAAAGCCGCACGACAAGCATTGCTGAGTCCCGAGGAGTGGGAGACCCTAAAGAAGGAATACCCGGAGCAGTATGCCAGTCTCCAAGAATCGGGCATTGCCGGGATAAAAAATCCGGGGGTGAAGTGCCTGCACGCCCATTTAGCCCATTACCTGGTGGGAGGTCGCAATCCCGTGGGAAGGATAGTCTGGGAGCTGATCAAAGAGAAGGCCTGCACGCGCAATCGCCTTGCCAGTATCGGGGTTGGCACTAATTCTACCCGGCTGCTGATTGCGGAAGCGGGCTGTGGGGTGACGCCGGTATATGAAGACATAGATTATCCCCGGATTGGGTCCTCCCTGGAAAAGGGATTGCTTACAGAAGAAGCCATGGAGCGGACCCTGGGGGTAATACGCCGGTTTTTAAAGATTGTGGAAGAGTACCAAGCGGAATTGTCAGTGATTTTTGCCACCAGTGCCGTGCGGTCGGCAAGGAATCAAGGGGAATTTGCCCAAAGGGTCTTGGAAGTGGTGGGCCAGGAGCTTCGAGTCCTCAGCGGCCAGGAGGAAGCCCTTTGGACCTATAAAGGGGCTACCTATGGCATGGTTCAGTCTTCGAGTCTGGTGGATATCGGGGGTGGAAGCACCGAATTTGTCATTGACGGAAGTTTTACTAGCCTTAATGTTGGTGCAGTTCGGCTCCATGAGGCCTATTTTGCCACCGGATTACCCACGCAAGCGCAGCTCGACCAGGCCCGGGCAGATATCCAAGAAAAACTTGCCCGGATCCCTGTTTCTAATCAGAGACTAGTGGTAGTCGGTGGCACTGCTACTACCTTGGCCAGTATGGAATTGGGATTGGAGGAATATGACGCCAAGCAAGTTCATGGCAGGACCCTTTCCCAGGAAGTCCTTCGAAGATGGCTAGTGAGACTGGCAGAGTTGCCGGTTGCCGAAAGGACCAAATTTCCAGGCCTGCCACCGGAGCGGGCGGATATCATCTTTAGCGGAACCCTGATCTTGCTGACGGTCATGGAGCATCTTAACGTGCTACAGGTGCAGGTGAGCGTCAACGATATTATGTTGGGTGCTTTGCTCTGGCAATTAGGGGAGGGACGGTGAAGACTGGCTTTCTCGCGGAGACCGTAGTTATTGACGTATCTGCTTGGGTGTAGTACAATAATCTGCGTTGAAAGCTTGTGCCGGGGTGGCGGAATTGGCAGACGCGAAGGACTTAAAATCCTTTGGCCATTTCGGTCGTGCGGGTTCGATTCCCGCCCCCGGCACCATGTTTTTCTTTCCTTCAGCCTTTGTACTGTGTAGGTGTCCTTCCTTCTAGCTTCTTAAACACTTTGGTAAAATAGCTCGGATCGTTATATCCCACAGCGTAAGCAATTTCCTGGACAGTCATATTTGTGGTGAGTAGTAGTGTTTTTGCCTTCTCAATGCGTACCTTGGTAAGGTAATTGAGGAAAGTGATCCCCAATTCATTAGTGAAGAGGTGGCTGAGATAGAAGGGACTGATCTGGACCGCATGGGCCACCACTTCCAGGGACAAATCCTCCGCATGGTGGTCGTTGATATATTCGATGGCTTGCTGCAACGGTTTGGCCGTAGTGATATTTCTAGTTTCATAGATGACATCCAAAAACTGGTCTAGGACCCGGACAATCCATGCACACAACTCCTCAATGGGATCGATGTTTTGGATCTCCTGAAGATGATGGCAATTTAAGGTGAGCAGAGTCTGCAGGCTGGCACCGGCTTCTACTGCGGCCCGGGACAACATGATGAGCAGTTCAATGATCCGGGCCTTCACCACTTCGGGGTTACCGGCGTTGACAAAAAGGATATTACCCAAGATGTCATTGAGGATCTCCTTGGCCCTGACCCGCTCCCCAAATCTCACTGCTCCCAATAGTTCCCGTTCCTTCTCGAAGGGGTATGCACTCTGGGAGGTTCTTCCCTGCAGCTTTTCCAAAGTCTCTTCCAGTTGTTTTCTTTCGTGGATCACCTCTGCCAAACGGGCTTGATGGTGGTGGAGTTCTCTTCTTTGTTTCAATGTGGTACTACTGCTTTGCATAACCTGGTTAGCCACGGCAAACAACAGATCCGCCGCAGCCTGAACCCTTGGTCCGGAAACGATCTGAAGCTCCTTGGCTGCATCCAGGAGGGCCTCTCGATCCATCGGTAGATTCTCGGTGCGGCTTAGTAGTTCCTCCCAGGCAATTTCGTCTAGTTTCCACATGAGTACTTGTCCACAGGTGATGGAGGCAATATGGTTGCCGTCAATGGTAATGGGTGCTACCCATTCAATGAGACCGGCATGGCAACGGAAAATATATGGTTCGCCTAACATATTAGCTTGCTCTCCGCCTTCGCGGAAGGAGGTTAAACATAGCTGATTTCCCTCTTCCGTTGAGCGGATCAACCGGCAAAAACGGGAAGAGTTTCCTACTGGGCTTTGGATCACGGGCACACCATTCCTGTCCACTATCTCTGCTCCTAAGCCCGTGGCCAGACTGAAGGAACGCAGCATTCTTTCCAGGAAACCCCGATCGATGATCTCGTTTAGGTGAACACCAGCCATGGTCATCCCTCCTGTTGCATATGGTTCTATAATACTATCCGTTTTCCTTTGTGGGTTGTGATACCGTTATCTTGCAGCGAGATCTTGTTGTAGCAGCTGTGGTGGCGGTGGCGGGAGCCCGATCAGTGCTATGAGACTACAGCAAACAGTGGCGACTTTATCTGCTATCGAGAGTGGAAGACTACACCAATTTGTGGTTTGTGGTACACAGTAAACCACAGGCAGAACCTGACTCTTTGGCTTCTATTTGTTCTTGAGTTTAGTCGGTGAATCCGGACCCGGCATGGGCCCTGATTCACCGTGTTCCTACCGCTAGTCTTGACCATAGTTAATAGCCCGCAACAGTCGGGGATGGTCGGCGATTGTCAGAATGCCGATGGGTTTTTCCGACCTACTTCCGGACCCAGTGATGATGATGGCAGAGAGTGATTTTCCGGCACGACTGTCCTTTTCGAAGATTTCCAGCACATCAAATATCGTATCGTCCTTTTTGACAAAGTGACAGGCCTCGTTATCCTCTTGAAACTCCAGTACTTCCTCAACAGGCTTTTCCTCCAGTAATCCGATTCCTGATTCCAGTTCGGAGGCAATCCAGCGGGTGATGGTGTTTGCAGTGAGCATCGCTCGGAATTGACCATTGTCGTAGACGGGGATCTGAGAAAAATCATTGTTTACCATCGTCTTGGCCACGGTGCCGATGAAGTCTCCCGGAGAACAGACTGTAACCTCGCACAGGAAGCTCGGCGCCAATCGCGGTGGTTGTAACAAAATAGAGGCGATATGCTCGATGTCCAGTACCGTTTCATCGTGGGGTTCGGCGATGGGTCTACCATCAATGCGCTCATGAACTATGGCATTTCGGAGGTCTGCATACTCCTTGAGTTTAATCCTGTAATTCCGGACGGCGGCGTCCTTCTTGGCTACTTCGTCCACTAGGCTAGAGAACCCAATCCAGTTCTCCCTGTTAGCTACACGCCGAAGGTGTTGCTCAATTCTCACAAAGGCGTCTAGAAACCGTTCAGAGTTCTTAGGAGTCATTCCGTTATCTTCCCTTCTACAAACAATATGTTTTGAGTCTGTGAGTGAGGAACAACGGGGGAACGGAAAGGCATCCCTTCAAAGAACGTGTATTTATTAGCCATCCCCTGTCATTTTCCTCCTCCTAGGCTGTTGACGATCTGGCAGGGAGGACAACTCTGAGCTTGGTTGCAATTGAGTGGTCTGTGTGCACTCCGCTTTCCGTTTCAAAGACGCTAGGAAAAGAAATCCTGTTAGCGACGACGGTTCCCAACCCTCGCTGTCGACTCTTTTCTTGGTCTCAACCCTGCCCTGAAGACTTCCCGCGGGAGGACGCCCAAGAAGGTGATAGATAACGAAACCGTGTGTAGCCAAAAACGCTGTTCATATGGTTGAAGCGGTTTGTCTGTCGACGTAACAGCGCGGTGGCGATGCTATGTTATCCTTTTCGAGTGATGTGCTGGAATGGTTCGTGCCCTGGTCTCCCGAAATCCCCGACTACTGCCGTACGCAAAAGAAAAACTAACAAGCATAACACAACCCCCACCCTGAAAGCCAGGTAGGGGTTTTTGCTCTTACGAAGATCCAAAACTTGCATCATGGACGAATCGCATGCCATTGAGGACCGGTTCTTAACCCTGCGCTGAAAACGCCCCGGGGGAGGAAGCCGAACAAGGGCCTTAAACAAGCGAACCATGGTCGGGTTCGAGACACCAATGGAAGCTCGACCTCTCCTCACCAGCCGCAGAACGAATGTATCAATTCCTCGACCCCGTTTTCATCCATTCGATGGTGTGGCGTCAGCCACATGATTGTCTGATAGGAAGATCCCAAACGCAGGGCCGCGGCATATGCGCGGCCTGCGGTTGTGGTTTCCAACCCTGATAGGAAGATCCCAAACATGGCGACGGCACCACAATGACTGTTGACGAGTGGTGGTTTCCAACCCTGATAGGAAGATCCCAAATCCTTGTTACACTGGGATTTTGCTACACGTACCGAACACTTGTTCACCATGCACTAGAAGGAGCAGATTTCGAAAAACAGCTTGATTAAGCCCTTTCATGGTTCTTGTCATCCTTCGTGATTCGCGTCGACCCCCCGGGGTTTTCGCGCTATTGGAGGTCGACGCGTGATTTTCGATGAGTGATCAGTTATGTTCATCGACCAGCTATGCTCTTGGACTTCAGGATGACTACATTAGATGTTTTCAACCCTTTTTGAGAAGATCCTTCCTACAGT
>DUMW01000011.1 GCA_012839765.1 Bacillota bacterium | reverse complement strand
TTGGCTATCTCCATATATTGGAGACGGAGTCTCTCGATTCCTTCTCTATGCCCTCATCTTTCAATGGACCCGCGGTCTTCTATTTTTTCCAGGCCTTGCCAATCCCCACAAACTTTTGACTCATACTAGGACGCGCCGTGGGTCATCACAACCTGGCAGCCAAGCCGCTTTAAAGCTTGTACCAACCGTTGGTCTGGCACAACCCACAGTTCCTCCGTAAGTAAGCTAACGGCCCTCTTGCCATCCTTGATCAATTTCAAGAATACTGGGATCTTACCCGGATACTGTCTCAACAACTCATAACAGCCAACCACCGCCCCATCGGGCAGCTTGCCCAGATTAAGCTCAACAAATAGCAGATGTTCTCCCAGGGGCGCCAGTTGTTTCACCAGGAGGGTCGGCGCCTGGTCTTCCCTGTGTTCTAAGGTACCGGTGAGGATCACCTGGGCATGTTCGGTGATCACCGGCGTGGCCTGGGGCATCAACTGGGGCAAAACCACCGCTTCCATCTGGCCGGAGCCATCCTCGACACTCACAAACATCATCGGCTGGTTGGTGCGGGTAGTGATCCGCTTGATGCCATTCACCAACCCTACGACAGTGATGGTGCTGCCATCGGGCATTTCTGCCAACCCGCTAATGGGAGGCAGATACTCCCGCAGCATCGGCAGATGGGGTCCCAAAGGGTGCCCACTGACATACAACCCCAAGACTTCCCTTTCCATGGCCAGCCTCTGCCGATAACTAAACTCTGCCACATCGGGAAAGGTGACCGTATCGATCTCCTCCATAGAAAACAGAGACATCTGCATGCTTGCCTCACGGCGTTTATCCTGTTCCGCCATGGCCAGCACGTCGGGCAACACCTGCAACATAGCGGCCCGGCTAGGCCCCAACCCATCAAAGGCCCCCGCCTTGATTAGGCTCTCCAAGGCACTGCGGTTACAAAGCTCACTGGGCACCCGCTTACAAAAGTCCAACAGGGACGTGAAGGGCTTATCCCGCCGTTGGACGATCCCCCAGGCGGCCTTGGTGCCCACATTCTTCACCGCCCCTAAACCGAACCGGATGGCCCCATCCACGGGGGTGAAATCCACATGGCTTTGATTGATATCCGGCGGTAGGACGGGGATCCCCATTCGCTCGCAGCTTTGGACGTAACTCACCACCCGGTCGGTGGAACCCATCACACTACTCAGACAGGCAGCCATAAACTCGATGGGGTAATGCTCCTTCAGGTAGGCCGTCTGATAAGAGATCAGGGCATAGGCTGCGGAATGGGACAGGTTGAACCCATAACCGGCAAACTTCTCCATATCTTGGAAGATGGCCTCCGCGATCTTTTCATCGATACCCTTGGCCACGGCGCCCTTGATGAACCGCTCCTTCTCCGCGGCGATTAGCTCGGGCATCTTCTTGCCCATCCCCCGGCGGAGTGAGTCCGCCTGTCCCGGGGTATAGCCTGCCAGATCCATGGCAATCCGCATCACTTGTTCCTGGTAAATCATGATCCCGTAGGTATCCCGCAGGATGGGTTCCAGGGCCGGGTGCAGATAAGTCACCTGTTGCTGCTGCTTTTTCCGCTGGGCGTAGTCTTTAATCCGGTCCATGGGTCCGGGACGTCCCAGGGCCAGAATGGCCACCAGGTCATGGATATTGGTGGGCTGGATTTGTCGCAGGAGATCCCTGTAGAGATTACTTTCCATCTGGAAGACTCCCGCAGTATCCCCTTGGCTCAACCGGGTATAGACTTCGGGACAGTCCAGAGGAATAGCATCAAGATCGATGTCCCGGTTGTGATGCTGTTTAACCAGCTTCACAGTGCGATCGATCACCGTCAGGTTCCGCAACCCCAGAAAATCCATCTTTAGAAGCCCCAGTCTTTCCAAGTCTTCCATGGGATACTGGGTGACCACCGAACCGTCTTGCATCCGCTGCAAGGGAACCACCCCGGTGAGGGGCACATCACTGATAATCACCCCTGCGGCGTGGGTGGAGGCATGGCGGGGCAGGCCTTCTAGTTTTTCCGCTACCTCCAGCACTTCCCGCACCGAGGTATCTTCGGCACACAGCTTGATCAAGTACTCTGAGGTCGTTTTCGCCTGAGCAATGGACAGACCAGGCTCAATGGCCTTGGCCACTCGGTCCACCTTACCGTAGGGCACTCCCATGGCCCGTCCCACATCCCTGACGGCGGCCCGGGCCGCCATGGTTCCAAAGGTAATGATCTGGGCCACCCGATCGGCGCCATATTTCCTCGTCACATAAGCGATCACTTCATCCCGCCGGTCATCGGCAAAGTCGATGTCAATATCGGGCATGGTGATCCGTTCCGGGTTGAGGAAGCGTTCAAAGACTAGGTTATAGGCCAAGGGATCTATATTGGTAATCCCCAGGCAGTAGGCCACAAGGCTACTGGCTGCGGAACCCCGGCCGGGACCCACCAGGATCCCCTGGGATTTAGCAAAGTTCACAAAGTCCGCAACAATGAGGAAATAAGCCGCATATCCCATCCTCTCAATAATCTCTAGCTCATGCACCAGCCGTTCCTTCACCTTGCCATCGACCACGGGGTAACGCTGTGCGGCACCGGACCAGGCCAATTTCCGCAGATACTCCTCAGAGCTTTGTCCTTCGGGAGGCTCAAAGTGGGGCAAACGGATCTTCCCCAATTCTAAGGTAACGTTACACCGGTCTGCAATTCTCTGAGTGTTTTCCAAAGCCTCAGGACACCAATGAAAAAGTTCATGCATCTCCGCGGGGGAGCGCAAATAGAATCGGTCGTTGGGGAAGATCATCCGATCGGGATCATCCACAGTCCGGTTGGTTTGCACACAAAGGAGAATATCGTGGGTGCGGGCATCGGCCCGGTTCAGATAGTGGACATCATTGGTGGCCACCAAGCCCACTCCCATCCTTTGGGCAAGGCCCAGTAGCTCCCGATTCACCGCCTGCTGCTCCGGCAGGCCATGATCCTGCAATTCAAGGAAGAAGTTCTCCCTACCGAAAATATCCAGGTATTCCTTCAGGCTAGTGGCAGCCTGGGATAGGTTGCCTCCCAGGATCAGGCTTGGTAGTTCGCCGCCCAGACAGGCACTGAGTGCGATAAGCCCCTCCCCGTGTTGGGCCAGGGTTTTCTTATCCACCCGGGGCTTGTAGTAAAAACCATCGAGATGGGCGATGGAGACCAAACGGATCAGATTCCGGTACCCGATGTCATTCTCCGCCAGCAATACCAAGTGATACAGTTCCTCTTCCTTCAGCCGGTCCTCCAGAGCACCTGGGGTTACGTACAACTCCACCCCCAAAAGGGGCTTAATCCCGGCGGCCTGGGCCGCTTCATAAAACTTCACGGTTCCATACATGACCCCATGATCGGTGATGGCCACCGCGGACATCCCCAGTTCCTTGGTGGCCCGGACCAGCTCTTCGATCCGGCAACATCCGTCCAGCAAACTATACTCCGTATGGTTATGTAGATGTACGAAGGGAATAGACATGGGATTGGCCTCCCGTAAAGACTTTCGCCTCTACTTTCGACATCGATCCCGATTTCCCTTTGCATATTCCCCCATCCTTCCTCATAGGCTGTAGCAAACACCGCCCATGCCATCAGGAGGGAAGGCTGTGTCAGATCTCGTGCTCAAGATCCTCAGAGAGCTGCTCCTAGCCTATTTCACCGCGTTGGGGGTACTGCTGGGTGGGGCCTTGGTAGGTTCTTTGGCCACGGTCTTCACCTTCGGATCCCCGCTGGCCACCATGCACCAGATCGCCAAGGCCTGTAAGATCTGGGCGGTGGTCGTGGCCATCGGCGGCACCTTCCAAACCATCCGGGCCATTGAAGTGGGCCTTTTCGACGGGCAAGTCTTTGCCCTGCTCCGGCAGCTGTGTCTTTTGATCAGTGCCTTTCTCGGTGCTTCCACCGCTTATTGGATCATCATTACCCTCACCGGAGGCGAAGGATGAGGATCCGGGTCTACACCAGGGAACATATCAAGCAAATGATAGCCGCCTGCCTACTGGGGCTGGTGCTGGGACTGCTGGTGGGCACCTTCATCCTGGCCCGGGAGGTAAATGATCTGACTTTGGAAAATAGTGACCTGGCGATGAAATATGAAGGGGCCCTGCAGCAGTTGGCCCGGTTGGAGGAGCAGTCCAAACACCAAGCCGAGGTGATTAAGTCCCTGGAGGTGGAGGTGCTCCTGAAGGATCAATACGCAAAGCTGCAGCTAGAAGCACAGATCCGGGAACTACTCCAGGACCTAGTGGGACAGGAGCTACAGCTGGTGGATCCCCATCTGGTCAGCAAGATTATTGACGGTCGTATCCTTAATGTCTCTGAGCAGACCTTTGAACTGGAGTGCAAACTGGTCTGGATCGCCCCCCACAGTTTCCTACAAATCCGGGTGGTAAAACAGGATGGCAGGCCCCTGCCCTAATGCACTTGAAAGGTCCAGTTCCGTCCGTGATTGTTATCCCAGTTACCGGCTCCGTCCTTAAAGCAGAAACTGATAGCCTGGCCCCGGTTCACGTAGACGTTAGTCATCCACTGATTGTCCCCGTCCTTATACATCTCCACCTCACCGATATCTTCCCATTCGTCGGTACCGAAACCATAGTGCATGTACAGGGCCTCGGGATCCCTTTGGGCCAGGTCGCCACTGTACCAGACCGTAAGACTGGTACCCTCGGTGATCTCCGCCGGTCGGATCTTCACCCCGCCCTTGGCCTCCAGGATATCGTACTGTTTCGTTGGTTGCAGTTCCTCCGCGATCTCTTCATCGGGAAGGCCATCGGGCCACCGGGCCTCGTCTAGAAACAACCAGGATCGTAAGCGCTTTAGCATGGTATCAACCTCCCTTCTGTCTTCTAGTGTGATCTGCCCTGCGGAATTTATGCAAAGGCACGATTTTACGTGCATTGGCGAACTTCTGGTCCTTTAGGGAAGAAATGATCTTCACTTTGCCCCTTTACAGGTTAGAACCGGCGTGTTATAATGACACTCGAAAGTGGGCCCCCATCGTCTAGCGGCCTAGGACATTGCCCTCTCACGGCAAAGACAGGGGTTCAAATCCCCTTGGGGGTACCATTTCTTTCTTATCGTTCATTGCTTGATGAACGATATTTTTTTGTGTTTGTGGACAGAAACGGAGCGATTCTTGGTATTGGATACCAAATCCTCCGATAATCTTGCCTCAATACCAATCCTAGTGTATACTAGAACTGATATCTTCGTTTTTCCGCGTCTTAAACAAGGCCAACATCGGCGCACACTGGGTAAGAAAGGGGATTTTAGTCAAATGAAAACTAGGGCCTTATTGCTCGTATCATTGTTAGTATTTTCACTGTTCGCACTCGCCGGTTGTGGCGACGAGGAAGCCCATCCGGTTCTAGCCCTTGAACAGAAGGGGAAGGATTTCCTTAGCAATTGGAACGATGCGGTCCGGCGGGGGAACATAGACAAGCTAGCCAACATGATCACAGAGCCCTTTGTGGTCATTGACGAAGACGGTAACGAGACAGTGTACGCAAAGGCCGATTCCTTTGTGGAAGACTTCAAGAAAGAAGTTGAAATCTGGGTTTATGAGAACTACAACATTCGACCCGTCGAAACCATTGTGGCCGATGGAAACCTGAACATTACCGGAACTATTTATTATGTCCGGCATGATCCAGAAGAAATAGCTCCCACTGGTCTGCCCGTGACTTATCGTACAAACACCCGAGTCGAATTGAGCTTTGTCGAGGACGGTGGGAATCTCAAGCTCACCAAGATGAAGATCGGTGAATAAAACAGAATACGCTGTAAAGCCTCGTCGCAAGACGAGGCTTTTTTAGTGCGCCCGGCACGAGTACTGTAAGGTAGCAGTAGACATAGCTTAACACAAGGGTGTCCACCGTGAGGTGGAATCCGAAGGAAGTGGGAGGCAAACTAGCGGCAGTTGGATGAACTTGCCGAGCAAAGCGAAGTCCTTGGCTACCAAAGGCTGCTGAGAGTATCTGTAGCGGGTGGATGGAAGGAAAGACCGTATTCTTACCCGGGAAGGTCTGCCGGGAACATCGGCCGATGTCGGCAACCCAGGTCGGAAGGCCTGGCTGAACCGGCAGAAGTCAGCAGAAAACCCCATATGGGGCCTACCTCAGGGAGGAAGTGGTGGGACCTGTGGAGGGCCAAACATATCTTTGGCACAACACGGAAAAACATCCCGTGAAGAAGATGGCGACGTTCCTAAGCGAGGGTTACCATCAAATTCATCAAGCTTGGTGAACCGCCGTCTTACGTGCGGTGGTGTGAACGGACGGGGGCTAGCTGCCCCTTCCTACTCGGTTGCGCCGTTTTTGGGTACAAAAAAAGCCTATGCATCTTGCATAGGCGATAAACTTCGTGTAAATGGCTGGGAGGGAAGGATTCGAACCTTCATAACGGAATCCAGAGTCCCGCGTGTTGCCATTACACCACCTCCCAACGACAACACTGATACTATACCAAAAAACCTGGCGGCTGTCAACGGTTCCCGTCGAAATGTTCTCACCACTGTTCCGGATAGAAAGCAGCGATAGTCAAGGCGGAATCAGTTGTTCTTCCTCCGCCGGGTTAAGATGTGCACCGGTAGATTACCCCTGCTCGCCAAAGGGGATCAGCGGATTGCTCCAGGCCATCTTCCCCGCCTGGTCAGTAATCTGGATCCGTACGTACCGCTGATTCGGCGGGATCTGATACCTCACCTCTTCAATACCCTTCTCGCTCAGGAGGACCTTCCCCCGTTGGTGACTGCCCACAACATCCACCCGGGTGGCCCGGGAAAACCGGGCATAGACCTCATTGTCCCCAGTGATCTCTAACGCCTTGAACAAAGGCCCTTGGGTGGAAAAGTAGTTCCCCGCCAAGAGAGCAGAGAGAATATGCTCGGTGGTCAGTTCCGTGGTATTAACCATCACATAGCCCTTACCCTCCCCGGCTTCGGTCTCGTGCCAGTGGGCATCGTCCACCGCAAGACCCAGGAGGAAGTTGCCGGCGGAAAGCTGGTTATCCCAATGGACGTGGGAATAACCCCGGGCAATGGTGTAGTCACAGACGGAGTTGTACACCTCCACGCCAAAAATGCCGCGACAGGCGGCCAATTCCGGATCTGTCATGCCCAACCAATAGGGGTGGGCCTGGAAGGCAATGCCTCCATGGGCCAGGATAGCATCGATCACCTTTTGCCGTTCACTGCGATCTACTTCCTCATCGGGGTATTCCTTCATGCCCAAACCAACCACGTGAAAACGTTCTTCGATGCCCGGGATCACCAGGAGATTCCCATACTGTCCCCCCGGAAAGAATTTCTGATGATCTGTCAAGGCGATAAAATCAAAGCCCTGTTCTTCATACCAGGCAAAGACTTCCTCCGGTGGTTTTCCACCGTCGGACCGGTTGGAATGGCAATGGAGATTACCCCGGTACCAATTCGGTTCGGTAAAAAACTTTTTGATCTGCATCGTCGTCCTCCGGGCGGTAATCCGCAGGGAACCTGGGGCAGGCCGGGCATGTCGGCACCACCCAGGAACACATCCTGCGGAGAAGATAAAGACACCTGAATCAGCTATTCAACCCAATCACGTAGACCTAAGAACTTTGGCCCAGCAGTTCCTTGCTCATCTGATAAGCGTGCCGAATCCGTTCGCAGGTCTTAGCCTTACCTAGGAGGGCCAAAACCTCGTACATCCCCGGACTCACATTGGTACCGGTCACCGCCACCCGCACCGGCTGGATCAGTTTACCCAAACCAATATCCAGCTCCTGCTGCAGGCTTACGAATACTTTCTCAATAGTTTCCTCGGTAAAGGGCTCAAGGGGCAACAGCCGTTCCAGCAATTGCTTGAGCATATCCGGGACGTACTCCTTCACCAGGAACTTCTGCACCATCGACTGGTCATATTGCGGGGCGTCGGTGAAGAAGTAGTAGCTGGCGTTCACCAGTTCCTCCAAGGTGCGCACCCGGGTCTGCACCGCGGCGAAAACCTTGGAAACCTTGTCCCGTAGTTTGTCGTCCAGCTCTTCCGGCAGATAACCCGCCCTTTGCATCCAGGGTACTCCCCGCTTTACCAAATCCTCCAGGGGCAGATCCCGCAGATAAACACCGTTCATCCACAAAAGCTTTTTGTTGTCGAAAACGGCTGGGTTCTTAGACACCTTGTCCAGGGTGAACTTCGCAATGAGCTCCTCCCGGGTGAAAAGCTCCGTATGGTCATCGTACGCCCAACCCAACAGGGCCAGATAGTTCACAAAGGCCTCGGGTAAGTAGCCTGCCCCTTCGTATTCCATGACGGAAGTGGCACCGTGCCGCTTGCTCAGCCGTTTCCGATCGGGCCCCAGGATCATAGGGATGTGGGCAAACTGGGGTAGAGCATAGCCCAGGGCTTCATAGAGCTGTATCTGCCTGGGGGTGTTAGACAGATGGTCCTCCCCGCGGATCACATGGGTGATCCCCATGGCCACATCGTCCACCACTACGGCAAAGTTGTAGGTGGGACCGCCATCGGATTTCACCAGGACGAAGTCATCCAGGACTTCATTGGCAAAGGTAACCGGGCCCCGGATCAGGTCGTTGATCACCGTCTCTCCGTCCATATTGGTCTTGAATCGGATGACCGGTTTGCGCCCCATGGCCTCCAGCTTTGCACACTCCTCCGGCGTCAAGTCCCGACACCGCCCGTCATACTTGGGAGCCCGTCCTTCGGCCAGGGCCTTCTCGCGCATCTCATCGAGCTCCTCTGGGGTGCAGTAGCACTTGTAGGCCCGCCCCATGCGCAGAAGCTTCTCCACCGCCTCCTGATAGTACTCCCCACGCTCACTTTGCAGATAGGGACCATAATCCCCGCCTACCTCGGGGCCTTCGTCCCAATCCAGGCCCAACCAGCGCATACTCTCCAGAATGCATTCCATGGATTCCTTTGTGGATCGTTCGGTATCCGTATCTTCTATCCTTAACACAAAGACACCACCGTGATGGCGGGCGAACAACCAGTTAAACAGTGCCGTCCGGGCACCGCCCACATGCAAATAGCCCGTCGGGCTAGGTGCAAATCTGACTCTTACCTGTTCCATCCTTCGCACTCCTTCAATCCTTGGTCTTGGCACGCAATCGCCAAGCGCGCTTTTCGACTTCCTGTTTCACTTCTTCTTCGTCTATGGTCAACACTTTTCCTTTGGACACCACAAACCTACCATCGATAATCACTGTATCCACATCCGCGGAGTTGCCGCTGTAGATGAGGGCGGAAACCAGATCTCCCTTAGGATACCAATGGGCACCGGTGTTATTCAAGAGGACAATGTCCGCCCGGGCTCCCACCTTCAGGCGCCCCAAGTCAGGCCGGCCTAAGACCAAAGCGCCCATCCCCGTAGCCATGGCCAGTACCTTAGATGCAGGCACCAGGCCCGGTTTTCCCTGGATCCCGTCATGAACTAAGGCCACCAGACGCATTTCTCTAAGCACATCAAGATTATTGTTACTGGCCGCCCCATCGGTCCCCAGGGAGACCTTCACTCCGGCCTCAAGAAGCTCCGGCACGGGGGCCACTCCCGAGGCCAGTTTTAGGTTGCTACCCAAGCAGTGAACCACGCCCACGGCATGCTCCTTGCAGAGCTGAATGTCCTCGGGGGTCAGGTGCACACAATGGGCGGCAATGAGCTGGATCTCAGGATGCAGCAATCCCACTTCCCTCAGCCACTGCACCGGGGTAACCCCCCGCTCCCGTTGACTGTCCAGCACTTCCTGCCGGGTTTCCGAAAGATGAATATGCACCGGCACCCCCTGGGCCAGGGCAAAGTCCCGCACCCGTTCGAGCAACTTTCGGGAGCAGGTATAGGGCGCATGGGGACCCAAAAGGATCTTGATCCGGCCCTCGGCCCCATCCTCCCAGCGGGCCAAAAGCTCTTCCGTTTCCGCTAGCCCCTTGGCTCCACCATCGGTGCCATCGGTGATCCCCCAGGCCAGGTAAGCCCGCATCCCCGCCTCCGCCACCGCTTCCGCCACCTGCTCCATAAAAAAGTACATGTCTACAAAGGTGGTGACCCCGGCCTTCAGCATCTCGATACAGGCGAGCAAAGTGCCCCAGTATACGTCTTCCGCCTCCAGCTTTGCCTCCGCAGGCCAAATATGCTCCTGCAACCACTCCCAAAGATCCACATCGTCCTTAAACCCCCGAAACAGGGTCATGGCCGCATGGGTATGGGCGTTGATAAGACCCGGGATGGCGAGGTATCCTGTGGCATCGAAGATCTTCGCCCCCGGTGGCACAGGAAGCTGGGGACCTACTCCCACGATCTTCCCGTCTTTGACGTGGATGTCTCCCTGGGAAAAGACCCGCTCCTCTTCGTCGCAAGTGATAATCTGGGCATTGGTGATCACAAACTCCCCTTGGGGCATGTTAAGCGCGGTCATGGGCAAACAACTCCTTTATACTCTTGTGATAAGGCTCCCTTAACACCCCAACTTCGGTAATAATGCCAGTAATTAGGTGATGGGGGGTAACATCGAACGCGGGATTCCACACCGCCACACCCCGGGGGGCCACTTTCTGACCGAGGAAGTGGGTTACCTCCTCGGCCGGACGCTCTTCGATGGGGATCTCCTCCCCCCCGGCCAAGGTGAGATCGATGGTGGATGTCGGCGCTGCCACGTAGAAGGGGATCCCATGGGCCTGGGCCAGGACCGCCAGTCCATAGGTACCAATTTTGTTGGCCACATCCCCGTTAGCGGCAATGCGGTCCGCCCCCACGATCACCAAAGAGACCTGCCCCTTTTGCATCAGGTAGCCCGCCATGTTGTCAGTGATGAGGGTGACCGGTATTCCGTCCTCCACAAGCTCCCAGGTGGTCAGACGGGCCCCCTGCAAGAAGGGCCGGGTCTCACACGCATAAACGGTAATGTCCTTGCCCGCACTGTGGGCCGCCCGGACCACCCCCAGGGCTGTACCGTAATCCACAGTAGCCAAAGCCCCCGCATTACAATGGGTTAAAATCCCCGCACCCTTGGGCACCAGGGTTGCACCGTGGGCCCCAATCCGCTGATTGGTCTGGATATCCGCCTGGGCAAGCCCGTGGGCCTCAGCTAACAGATGCTGGTACAGATCCTCCCCTTGGCACCCTGCGGTGGCGGCCAGCATCCGATCGATGGCCCAAAAGAGATTCACCGCGGTGGGACGGGTCTGTCGCAAGAGCAAAGCCGCGTCCTTCACCCGTTGGACCCCTTCCCGGGCCGCCAGGACCAGTCCGTAGGCGGCGGCGATCCCGATGGCCGGAGCCCCCCGCACCACCATCTCCTTGATGCAGCGGGCCACATCCTCCGGCGTGGTGCACCGTACCTGCACCACCTCCCCGGGAAGTTTTCGCTGGTCCAACAGCAACAGGCTCTGGTCCTCCCAGACTACCGCCTTTTTCCGCCCCATCTCACTCACATCCTTTACCACAGGTACAGGTCCACGGCTGCGGCAGATGGGCAATCAAATCTTCAATGACACCGAAAAAGGTCTTTTCCTGCTCCGCCATCATCTCCGCCACCTCTTGGTGGGTCAGGGGAGTCTTGGAAAGCCCCGCGCCTAGGTTAGTCACCAAGGCCAACACCCCATAGCACAAGCCGATTTCCCGGGCCAACACTGCCTCCGGAGCGTTGGTCATGCCCACCACATCGCCCCCTAGCTGGGCGAACATCCGCACCTCGGCTGCGGTCTCAAACCGGGGCCCTTCGGTACAGACATAACAGCCTGTACTGCGATACCCCATCTGGGCCCGCTTAGCCGCGGCCACAGCTTCCCTACGAATGAGGGAGCAGTAAGGTTCGGTCATGTCCGTGTGGACCACTTCGTCGTCGAAAAAGGTGGTGGGACGGGTCTTGCTAAAATCAATGAATTGATCCACAATCACCAAAGTTCCGGGGGTGAGGTCCACACGGAGGGAACCCACCGCGGCAATCCCGATCACCGCCTGCGCCCCTAAGTCCTTCAGGGCCCAGATGTTTGCCCGGTAGTTCACGCGGTGGGGCGGTACGCCATGGGCAGCCCCGTGCCTTGGAATGAAAGCCACCGGCCGTTCCCCCGCCTGTCCCAACACCGCCGTAGCCTCACCATAGGGTGTTTCCACCACCTTAGACTGGGCCTTGTCAAAAAAGGGTAACCGATAAACCCCCGTACCACCGATAATCCCAATCATTGTGCCCCCTCCTCCTTTAGAATCTGCGCCCAAACCCGGCGTCTCCTGGGCCCGTCAAACTCACAGAAGAATATCCCCTGCCAGGTCCCCAACCGCAACTGGCCCTGGGAGATGATGATGGTTGCCGACGCTCCCACTAGACTCGCCTTGATATGGGCGTCGGAATTGCCTTCACTGTGGCGGAACTCGGGACTTTGGGGGACCAGTTCATTTAACCTTTCAACCATGTCCTCAACCACATCGGGATCACAGCGCTCATTGATGGTCACTCCTGCGGTGGTGTGCGGAACGAACACACAGCACAGACCCGTGGAGACCCCCTGTTTTGTGACGATGTTCTGGATCTCCCGGGTGATATCAATGAACTGTGTACGTTGGGTAGTCTGAAGGGTCAGCTCATGCATGGTGATGCTCCTTCCTCGGGTACTTACACAAATCCCCCAGTATGCACGCGGGGCAGCGGGGCCTTTGGGCCTTACAGACTTCCCGGCCATGGCGAATGAGATTCAGATGGAAGGGAAAATAATCCTCCGGCGATACCAGTTCCTCAAAGACCCGTTGGGTGCTGGGGGCGTCGGTCCCCTCGTCCACAAGCCCCAACCGCTTGGCCAACCGCCAGATGTGGGTATCCACCGGAAAGACCGGCCGCCTGAAGGCGAAAAGCAAAACACAAGCAGCAGTTTTGGGTCCCACCCCTTCCAGGCTGGTGAGAAACGCGGCCGCCTCTTCGGTGGTGGTCTGGGCCAACCAGTCCAGGGAGATCTCGCCCCGTTCCCGCTCAATGGCAGCCAGGGCCTTCTTGATCCTGGGGGCCTTGGTCCGGGCCAGTCCCCCAGGCCGAATCGCCTCTTCGATCTCCTCCACCGGTGCCTCCTTCACCGCCTCCCAGCTGGGGAAACGCTCCCGGAGGCGGGCAAAGGCCCGATCCCGGTTGAGATCGTTGGTATTTTGCGACAGGATGGTTAAAACCAGTTCATCGACCCCGTCCCTGTCCTTAGTTAAGGTCGGTCGACCGTAAGCCGCCTCAAGCCTTTGGACGATCTTTTGGACCCTACTTTGCTCCCGGACCAATTCCTGCCTTACCTGCCCATTCACGGTCATTTTACCCCTTCAATCCGCCAAGTATCCTCGGAGAGGGGCTGCCACACCGCAACCTCCACCCCCAGCTCCCGATACTCCGACAAAACCGCCAAGGCTCCGTATCGCCCCAGCACCTCCAGATACTCTGCAAAACCCTGCTGTTCCGGTTCCATGGGCGGCACCACCAGGGCCCGTCCATGATACTCCCGCAAGAGCTTTTCCAAATCCTCCATAGGCACGTCGGTAAAGATCATGGGCAGAGGACACATCATCTGGGCCATGGTCACATCCCCAGGATGGGTAAGGACCAAAAGGGAAAACCCTGCCCCCTCCGCCTCCATCCAGTCGTCGACAGTACCGGCCTTAGCCAAGACTCCACCGGAAAGATCCACTAGTTTTCTGCTACTGGCCCCATAGATACCGCGGGGTGTAGGTGGTGTATAGGAAGCTGCATCCAAGGCCTGGCGCATCGCCTGGATGTGGTCTGGTGTAGTACCACAACACCCACCGACGATTCCAGCCCCTTGGGCCAAAAGCTGGGGTACGAATTCCGCCATGGTCTTGGGGTCCAGGTCATAGACATCCTTCCCCTCCACCAGCTTAGGCAAACCAGCGTTGGGAATGGCCGAAATGCGGGGGGCCACCTCCGCCATGGACCGGACAATGTCCAACATCTGCCGGGGACCAAGACCACAGTTGGTCCCCACCACCGTAGCCCCCAAGCTCGAAAGGACACAGGCCGCCACCGCGGCGGGGGTGCCCATCATCGTCATGCCCGACTGTTCGAAGGTCATCTGGGCGATCACCGGCAAACCGGTGGTTAGGGCTCCCAAAAGGGCAGCCCGGGCCTCACCCAGATCCAGCATCGTCTCCACAATTAACAAATCCACGCCTCCAGCGGCCAAAGCCTGGGCCTGCTCCCGATAGACCCCGTAGATATCTTCGAAACTGGCGGTCCCCAAAGGAGCCATCAACTGTCCTGTGGGACCAAGGGAGCCAGCCACCAGCTGCTTACCACCGGCTTTGCGCACCGCCTCTTTGGCCAGTTCTGCGGCCCGTTCGTTGATCTCCACCGTCCGCTCCGCCAGCCCATGCTGGGCCAACTTGTAGCGATTGGCCCCAAAGGTGTTGGTCTCCACAACATCGGCACCCGCCGCCAGGTAAGCGCGGTGAACCTCCTCCACTATCTCCGGCGCCTCCAGGTTGAACAACTCCGGAAAAGCCAAGTCGCTTCGCTTTTGCTGGAGCATGGTCCCCATCGCCCCATCGAAGAGCAGGGGCCCTTGTAACAGTGCCATCGGTGCCACTTCCTTTCTTAGTCCATCTATTGCTTATTAGCGACAAAGCAAAAAAATCCTGCCCCCGTGCAGGGAGCAGGATTACTTTACGGTGTTCTCGGTGCAGCCCGGCTACCACAGGAGGTACGGACCACCAGCCGGGGACAAAACACGATCCTTTCCGGCGGCTTCTTTTCCCTTTCGTGGGAATCGGCTAGCATCTCTAAAAGCTTCTGAGCGGCCACGGCCCCCATCTCCGTCATGGACTGGCGCATGGTGCTAAGTCCGATAAAATCGACGAGATCGATGTCATCGAAACCCACCAGGGCCACATCCTCCGGAATACGGATACCCTTTTCCCGGGCATAGTCCATGATGCCAATGGCTTGCTCGTCACTGGCCGCAAAGATCGCGGTGGGCTTGGCGCGGGCAAACAGGGCTTTGACCGACTCATATCCCCCCTCCCGGGAAAACTCCGAAGTGACCACCAGATTGGCGTCATAGGGAATGCCATGTTGGGCTAGGGCTTGCTTGTACCCCTGAAAACGTTGCCGGCTGGCATGGTAGCGCACCAGACCGTTCACCAAGCCAATCTGGCGATGTCCCAGGTTGATGAGGTGGGTCACCGCGATCTGTGCCCCCCGGACATTGTCGGAGACGATGGAGGTAAACTCCCGGCGTTCACTGTCCACCAGGACCACAGGTAGCCCTGCCTCCTGCAACAGCTCACAGTGTTTGTCCGTCAGGCGCAGGTTGATGATAATCACACCATCTACCGGCTTCTCGTAGGTGAGGCGCTGAAAGATGTCTTCCTTCTGCACACGGTTTTGGACGTTATACAGGATGAGATCCCGACCGGCCTGTTCCAAGGGTTCTTGGATCCCCCGGAGTACTTCGATGAAGAAGCGTTTGGTAAAGTGGGGGACGACGACACCCACGGTGTTAGTACGTCTTCTAGCCAGGCTCCTGGCCACCGCGTGGGGCCGGTAATTGTATTTCTCAATCACCGCCAAGACCTTGGCCCGGGTGGCGGGGCTCACATGGGGACTGTTATTGAGCACCCGGGAAACAGTCCCCAGCCCTACTCCTGCCTCCTTGGCAATATCCCGAATCGTCAGTCGCACATTGGCCTCCCTATTACTTGTTACCTATGAAGCTTTGGAAGTCAATGGGTTTGCCCTGGCGGTGGGACTCGTACATGGCCAGCACCATGGCGTTGGCCACCTTTCCGACCCGTCCGTCAATGGCTGGCTTGCGCCCGGCCAACAAGTCGGTGTAGAACTCTTCGATCTGACGGATATGGGACGGACCCCAATAGCTCTTACCTAAGACCTTGCCTTCCCGCTGGGTCACGATCCGCTCTTCGTTACCGATGGTGATAATGGCTTTACCCCGGAAACCGCCCAGAATCTCGGCACGGCCGTTTTCGCCCACGATCTCCAGATAGACCGGGGCATCATAGGCGTAGAAGCAGTTACCGTAGACACAGCCTTCGGCACCGTTGGTGAAGCGGATATAGGCTTCGGCCACATCATCCACGTCGATATAGGTGTGGGCGTGGGTACCGTAGGTAGCCCGGATGGTCTCCACCTCTCCCACCATCCACTGCATCAAGTCGATGGTGTGAATGGCTTGATCGATCAGAAAACCGCCGCCTTCCTTGTCCCAGGTTCCCTTCCAGTCGCTGCCCTTGTAGTATTCGTCGGTCCGCCGCCAGGTGATAAAGGCCCGGGCCCCTAGAATCTTGCCCAACTTCCCACTATCAATGACCTCTTTGACCGCGAGGGAGCTGTCGTTATACCGGTTCTGAAAAATGACCCCGAGGGTGACCCCATTACGATCCGCCGCCCCAATCATGGCGTCGATGTCTTCAATGGACAGGGCCATAGGCTTTTCCGTCAATACGTGCTTTCCGGCATTGGCCGCATTAACCGTCATTTCTTTATGCAAATGGTGAGGGGTGCAAATCTGTACTGCATCAATATCATCCCTCGCCAACATTTCCTTGTAATCTAAGTAATAGTCGACGTTGAACTTCTCCCCATACTCCTTGGCCCGATCTTCCTTGATGTCGCAAACCGCCACCAATTGCGTCTGGTCCAATTCTGTCAGTGCCTGTGCGTGCACACGGGCTACTCTACCACAACCAATGAGTCCTACCCTAACTTTCTTACTCACAATCATTCCTCCATCTCGAATTTTGGAACCGTTTCCGTAAGTCCACTGTACCCCTTTCAACTGGACTTGTCAAGGGGATAAGCCCTTATTCGTCTGGGAAGAAAAAAGACAGTCAAACCCCAAGGAAATGCCCCTCCTCACCGGTTGCGGTCTCTACCGGAAAGACAAATACGTTGATTGTCAATGGCTGGTCTTGAAATCTTCGCGGGACAGCGCCCGCGTGAGAACGCTGGCGCTGTCTTATACGAAACAGAGGTCTGATCTGGAGGACACCTAAACCGGGCTTGGTTCCTCAAGAGAAAAATTTGTGCCAAGAAGACTCACTTTTCAATTCCCGTCTCCACTTCCTGCTCCGCGAGGCATACCACGGCACTTTCCAACCGGCGTTTCCGGATCTTGGTGACCTTGATCTTCAGACCGTATTCCTCCAGTTCCGGGGTACTTCCGTCACAGGGGACACTGCCCAAAAGTCCAAAGACGAACCCGCCGAAGGTGTCGTACTCCTCATAGGGTAAAGGCACCCCCAGTTCCTTGGACACCTCCGCCAAGGACGCGGTGCCCTGGATCCGCCAAGTGTCGGAGTCAACCCGCTCAATGGGCGGTGCTTCCTCGGGCAGGGACTGATCATCACCCAGATCCCCCACCAACTGCTCTAACAGATCGTTCATGGTGATGATCCCGCTCATCCCGCCGTAATCGTCCACCACCACCGCAAAATGGTTCCTCGACTGCTGCATCTTTTGGAACAAGACATCGGCCCGCACCGATTCATGGACAAAGAAGGCCGGCCGCACCGCGTGCTTCATCACGTTTTCCCGGCTTTTGTCCTTGAGACGGAAGTAATCCTTCGCCCTCAGAACGCCTACAATCTGGTCAGGACTTTCGGCACAGATGGGATAATAAGAGTAGCGGCTCTCGGCGATGGTCTGAGCCCATTGTTCATCGGACTCCTCCATCCAGAGCATGGTCACTTCCACCCGATGGGTCATGATCTCTTCTGCGTCGATGTCGTCGAACTCGAAGATGTTGGTGATCATATTATGTTCGTCGGGTTCGATGGTCCCCTTCTCGCTGGCCGCATCCAGGATCAGCCGGATCTCCTCTTCCGTATCCTCATTTTCCTCTTGGTCGGGGTCAATGCCGAAAATACGTAACAGCCCATTGGTAGAGACGGTGAAAAACCATACCACCGGGGTAAAGATGCGGGCCACCCAGTAAATCAGCCGGGACATGATCAGGGCAATCTGCTCCGTCTTCACCATCGCCAGTCGTTTGGGGATCAGTTCACCCAACAGGACGGTAAAGTAGGTCAAGATCAGAGTAATCAACGTTACCGCTAGGATATTGACCACCAGGGTCGGGGCTTTGATCCCTAAACCCACAAGGAAATCCACCAGGCGATCCGAGAAGTTTTCTGTGGCCACCGCACTGCTCAGCAAGTTGATCAGGGTAATGCCCACCTGGATGGTGGCTAAAAAGGTGGCCGGTTGTTCTGTCAACTTAGTCAACAGTAAAGCCCGTTTATCGCCGGAAGTGGAAAGCTGGAACAACCGGTTTTTGTTCATGGTCAACACTGCGATCTCTGCGCTAGCGAAAACAGCATTCAGAAAGATGAAGCCGAACTGAAGCAAGAACAACAACAACAGGGGAGCGTCAGTCAAACCAACAACCTCCATGGAATAGTAATCGAGTTAGAATTTGACTTCTCGCAAGCTGCCGCAGTTGCTCCATGATCACAACAAAAAAACACACAGCAAGGAGGAAAGCACACTACTATCCCCTTCTGTGTGTCGATAGAGCCTCATCAATCGATTCGGTTGTATAAGGAAAGTTACTCTATCATTCCGCCACTTCGATGGCTCAGGATCAGAATTATCGTCCACGTTCCTCCCAACCTTTCATCAATAATTCTATACTAAACGTCACATCATTGTCAAATTGGCCCACAATGACCCCCTGGTCGAGAAAAGATGGCTTCACAACTAGTCCTTTGCCCATTACCACATCTCAAACCCCACAGAACAACCTGGTAATACACCTAGGAACCATAGCTCAAACGAAATAATCCCTTTTGCCAGTGCCTCTTTGTCAGACCCAACAACGAACACTAATTCAGAACAAGACCAACATAGCCCTGGGAACCCAGGGACTCCTCCTTTTCCCGGATCTCTTGCCGGCCTACACCACCCGATCTATTGAGTCTCTCTCATCCCGCCCCCAGTGTCCACATGACCGATAAGCAACCGAGACGGACTGCTCCACAGGTCTGACGCTCTACCGGTATTGCCTCGTTTCGCTTTTTGGGGTATTATTGATGCTTAGAGGATCAAGAGAGGGAAAAGCCCCATCTTGTCCTCCCTTTTTTTGGGTTCACGCTGATATTGGCTAGAATACATCACAGACAGCTAAGTAGGAGGGGATTGCATGCCGACGTACGAGTATAAGTGCGCAAAATGCGGACGTTTCGAGTACGAACAACGGATTACCGAACCAGCGTTGGAAACCTGCCCAACCTGTGGTGGAAAGGTAAGCAGGCTGATCAGCCGCAATGTGAACATCGTCTTCAAAGGGCCTGGTTTCTACGTAACCGATAACCGCAAGGGTTCTTCATCCGACTCTACTTCCAGTTCCTCTTCCAGTACGGAGGAGAAAGTCTCCTAGGTGAGCTTTCCCAGGAGCCGAAGAGGAATGTATAGACATGAAAAAACGATGACTCTTTGGTAGAGTCATCGTTTTTTCATTTATTCCTACCTGCTTCCCAGGTAGGCCTTGGTCTGTTCGGGGAACATAATGTAAGCCAAGGCTTCTTCTTCGGAAACGTTGCTGAAACCTGCTTCTTTCAACTCATCAAAGGCTTTAGGCAAGCCTGGCTCCAATAGGTCCGCAGGACGGCAAGTCACCGGCTCATCGTCGCCGAGAATGCGTTTCTTGATCTCCTCATCAATGGGTCCTGGGGGTTGTCCATACAGACCCTTGACGTAGTCCTTCACTTCCTTGGACAGGATGGCATACCGTTGACCGGTGACTATGTTAAACACCGACTGTGTACCCACGATTTGACTCATCGGCGTCACCAGTGGCGGATAACCCAATTCCGCCCTCACCCGGGGAACCTCTTGGAAAACCGCTTCGATCTTGTCCACCATGCCCTGTTCCATCAGTTGCGACCGCAGGTTGGACAACATCCCACCGGGGATCTGGTAGCTGAGCACTTCCGGATCCATCCGGATCGGGGCCACCACGTCACCATACTCTTTGATGATTCCCTTGAAGTACTGGTTAATGTCCTTCAGAAGCTCAAGGTCAAGGCCGGTATCCCTGTCAGTCTCCGCCAAAGCCGAGACCATGGTCTCGGTGGCCGGTTGGGAAGACCCAAAGGCCAAGGCAGACAGGGCCGTATCGATCACATCCACTCCGGCTTCAGCGGCTTTGAAGTAGGCCATTCCCGCCATACCACTGGTGTAGTGGGAATGCAGCTGAACCGGCAGACCCACTTCCTTCTTCAACCGCTTCGTAAGGTTATAAGCCGTCACAGGGGAGATGAGACCAGCCATATCCTTGATACAGATGGAATCGGCCCCCATTTCCTTCAGCTTCTTCGCTACCTGCACATAATAGTCCTCGTTGTGTACGGGACTGATGGTGTACACGATGGTGCCTTGGGCATGGGCCCCGGCATCCTTGGTGACCTCGATGGACAGTTCCATGTTCCGCACGTCATTCAGGGCATCAAAGATCCGGACGATCCGAATCCCGTTTTTCACCGCATGGCGCACGAAGGCCTCCACCACATCATCGGGATAGTTCCGGTAGGCCAAAAGGTTCTGTCCCCGCAGCAGCATCTGCAGTGGGGTCTTGGTAATGCGCTCCCGCAACTGACGCAGGGTTTCCCAAGGATTCTCCTTCAGGTAACGTAAAGAAGCATCAAAGGTCGCTCCACCCCAGGCTTCCAGGGAGTGGTAACCTACTTTATCCAGCTTTTCAGCGATAGTTAACATGTGATCCCGACGCATCCGGGTAGCCATCAAGGACTGATGGGCGTCCCGCAGGATCGTTTCTGTAATCTTGACTCTTGATTTCCCGCTCAATCGATGCAGCTCCTTTCAGGTAAGATATAAACTCTCCTTACCTATCCCAAGATGGACAAGAACACCCCGGCGGCAATCGCCGAACCGATCACACCCGCCACATTTGGACCCATGGCATGCATTAACAGGAAGTTCTCCGGGTCCTCCTCCTGACCCAGTTTCTGGGCTACCCGGGCAGCCATCGGTACCGCCGAAACTCCGGCAACACCAATGAGAGGGTTAATCTTGTCCTTGGTAAACAGATTCATCAGTTTTGCAAAAAGCACTCCCCCGGCCGTTGCCACCATAAAGGCCACAACCCCGAGGACCAAGATCCCTATGGTCTGCCAGGTCAGGAAGTTCTCCGCCTTCGCACTAGCACCCACAGAAAGCCCAAGGAATATAGTTACAATATTTGTCAGCTCATTCTCTGCCGTTTTGGACAACCGATCCACTACACCGGATTCCCTCAACAGGTTGCCGAACATAAGGGCACCCAACAGCGGCGCCGCTGATGGTACTACGAAAGTACCCACCACGGCAATCATGATGGGGAAGATGATACGTTCCAGTTTGCTCACTTCCCGCAGCTGCTCCATCCGGATGCGGCGTTCTTCCTTGGTGGTAAGCAGTTTCGCCACAGGCGGCTGGATAATCGGCACCAAAGCCATGTAGGAGTAGGCGGCAATCGCAATGGGAGCAAGCAACTCCGGTGCCAACTTCTGGGCCAGGTAAATGGCCGTAGGACCGTCAGCACCGCCGATGATCCCAATAGCCCCCGATTGAGGCAAAGTGAACACAAAGGATGCCCCAAGGAAGGTAATAAAGATCCCCAGCTGGGCAGCGCCTCCCAATAGCAGAGTGCGGGGACTGGCAATGAGCGGCCCAAAGTCCGTCATCGCGCCGATACCAAGGAAGATCAAGGGGGGAAACAATCCCACCTTAACTCCTGTACTGATCACAGTCAAAAGACCACCGGGATCTAAAAGATCGGTGGCAGGTAAATTGGCCAGCAAGACACCAAACCCGATGGGTACAAGCAATAGGGGTTCATACTTTTTCTTAATGGCCAAATAGAACAGCACAAAAGATACCAGGATCATTACCAGTTGTTGCCAAGTCACATTGGCAAAACCTGTGCTCTTCAAAAAATCAACGAACTGTGTCACTCTGATTCACTCCCTAATCTACTCCTGCAGGCCAACCAGTTCTTGACCGGTCTCCACGGTGTCCCCCACATTTACAAGGATCTGGGCCACGGTGCCTGCTACCGGTGCCACCAGTTCGTTGTCCAGTTTCATGGCTTCCAAAGTAAGGACAACCTGTCCCTTCTCCACCTTGTCCCCGACCTTTACCCGCACCGAGGTAATGGTCCCCCGTAACGGCGCCTTTACAAAACGCAAACTACTATCTGGGGCCGGTGCCGGTTTGGCAGCCGCGGGTGCCGGAGCAGTGTCCTGTTTTTTTGCGGTTTCTCCACCGGTCAACTCCTCGACCTCTACTGTATACATTTGTCCATCAACATTGACTTTGAACTTGCGTACCATAGTACCTTCCCCTTTCCCAATCTAACCCGGTCCGGGTCTACTTATCTTTGGTGATTCTCATGCTTTTGATTTTTTCTGGATCTACGACTGTACTTAGAACCGCAACAATTGCGGCTACTTCTGGTTGGTTCGTTACCTTTTCTGTTGGAGCAGTGGTCATCACTGCGGGCTCCCTTTGACGCACACTTCTGCCTAAGAGGTAACCCGTAAGGTTCAGTAAACATACAAATATGGCCATGCAGGCCATGACAACCCCGATTCCAACAGCAGTGAGGAGTAGTGCTTCGGCAAACTGGCTCATAATCGTATCCTTAGCCCTTCAGCAGCTTAAGGACTTTGTCACCTCCTTAAACCCGAACAGTGTTAAGTCCTTGCACACCTCTGATGTGCGAGGACCAGCTAATATATTCGGTAATCCTAAGGTCTTTCCTTCCGGAGGAAAAGAGTTAACCCACGATCTTAGTAATGGGAATCTCCAGGATATCCTCAGCTCCGGCCGCCACCAGCTTGGGCAACAATAGATTGATCCCCTCGCGGTCTACTACGGTCTCCACCGCCACATAGTCATCGGTCTCGGAATAGAGCTGGGAAACGGTCGGTGCTTTCATGGAGGGAAGCAGGGAGAGAACCCGTTTCAAGTTGCTTTTGGCCACGTTCATCTTAAGAAGGACACGCCCCCGGGCCATCAAGGCCCCCTGGAGCAGGGTGGTAATCTCTTGAATTGCCAACTTCTTTTCGGGATCCTTCATACTCTCGGGATTAGCGATCAAGGTGGTCTTTGATTGGGCAATCACATCGATGATCTTCAGGCCATTGGCCTTGAGGGTGGTACCCCGTTCGGTGAGCTCCACGGCCACATCCGCGATCTCCGGCACCTTGGCCTCGGTGGTTCCAAAGGAAAACTCCACCTGCACGTCAATACCCTTCTGTTTAAAATAACGTTTGGCCAGGTTCACGTACTCGGTGGTCACCCGGCTACCGGGGGGAATGTCTTCCACCCGATCGATCCCCGAATTCTCGTGCACCGCGACCACGATCCGTACCGGATGGGCAGTGGCCCTACTGTAGGGCAAGTGGGTGATGATCTCCACCTGGTCTTCGCAATCCCGCTCCATAATCCAATCCAACCCGGTAATCCCCAGATCGAACAGACCCTCAGCCACATACAAGGGAATCTCCTGGGGCCGCATGAACCGGACGCGCTTGATGCGGGGATCATCGATCTCCCCATCGTAACACCGGGAGTTATAGCAATGGACCGAAAGCTGCGCATCCTCAAACATCTCCAGCGTCGGCTTCTCCAAAGAGCCGGTGGGCAGAACAAGCTTCAGCATAGTCCTAGTCTCCTTTTTTACTTAAGTTGACATCCGTTTTCCATGTAAATGATAAGGAAAACAAACACTCGGGAAGTAAATGCTGAGGGTAGGTCCATTATAGCAGATTCCTGAGCCTACGCATTAAATACTAGCGATTAAGGGGCAAATTGTCAAACCGAAATAGGCCCTTTTTTCAGCAAGCCCAAGGAGTCTTATAGACCTTCTTTGGGCGATGGGCTATACTATTAACATAAATCACAACGCGAGGTGAACTGTGGTTAACATGCAGGAACGGGTCCTCCTGGTGGGTGTGCAGCTGCCGTCCCATCCCAACTACATATTCAAAGCGTCTTTGGACGAGTTGGAGGAACTGGTATATACCGCCGGTGGCCAAGTCATCGGTGCGGTAACCCAGACCCGCCAATACCTTGATCCCGCCTATTGCATCGGTACCGGACTGTTGGCAGAGCTGGAGAGCCTCGTGGAAGAACGGAACATCGATACGGTGGTCTTCGACCTGGAGCTCACCGAAACCCAGGCCCGCAACCTGGAAAGACGGTTGGACTGTAAGATCCTAGATCGCACCCAGGTAATCCTGGACATCTTCGCACAGAAGGCCCGCACCAAGGAAGGTAAACTGCAGGTGGAGCTGGCCCAGCTTAAGTACCTGCTCCCCCGGTTGGTGGGCCGGGGTCAAGAGCTATCGCGGTTGGCCGGAGGCATCGGTACCAGGGGTCCCGGAGAAACCAAGCTGGAAAGCGACCGCCGTCGGCTGCGGCGCCGAATCAGCATATTGGAAAAGGAAATCGCACGGATCGCCCGGCAGCGGGAACTGCAGCGGGAAAACCGACAGCGGCGGCAAGTCCCCACCTGTGCCATCGCCGGCTACACCAATGCGGGAAAGAGCTCTCTTTTAAACCTCCTTACCGGTATCGACTCCTTCGGAGTCGAGGAGTTTCTCAAGGCCGATACCCCCACCAAGAAACGCCTAGCCGGCCGCTTTGTCAACGGCGAGGTCCTGGCGGAGGACAAACTCTTTGCTACTTTAGATCCCACAGTGCGCCAGATCACCCTCCCCGGGAACATTCCGCTAAATATGGTGGACACCGTCGGTTTCATCCAACGGCTTCCCCATACCCTGGTGGCGGCCTTTCGGGCTACCCTAGAGGAGATCACCAAGGCAGATCTCATCATCCACCTGGTGGATGCCAGCCACCCCATGCGGGAAGAACAGCTGCAAACGGGCTGGGAAGTGATCCGTATGCTGGGGGCTGAGCAGAGCCCCGCCATCGTGGTCTTCAATAAAATCGATCTGTTAGAAGAACAAGAGCTGTCCTTACCCCAAGGGGCGATCGGCATCTCCGCCAAGACGGGGCAAAATGTTCACTTGTTGTATCAGGAACTGGCGAAGCTCCTGGAGAAAAGCCGTGGTGAGTTTTCCTTCCTCGTTCCCTACGATCAGGGGCAGGTCTTGGATAGCCTGCACCAACTGGGGGATGTAACTAGGCAGGAGTATCTGGACCATGGAGTCTTGATCAGGGCAACCGTACCCCACGCTGTAGCAGGAAGATTTCGCAAGTATCTACAAACCTGAGGTGAAAACACATGCTCCCGGTCAAAGATCCCACCACCGAGACTTTGGTGTTAGCCTTCATTGAACTGATTCATACCCGCAAGGTCCGGGGCAAGGCGGTGCTGGCCGCAACCCAACAGACCATCGCGTCCCTCCTCACCGAGGCCACGGGCCTCAACATCACTCCCCGTCACGTCCAGATCCTGACCAGTGCCATGGAAGAAGCAAATTTGATCACCATTGGCGGTGGAGGCATCGGTTACCCTAATACCTATGACACCCGGGAGGACGATATGGGTCCTGAGATCTTTTGGAATCAGGTGGATGCCTTCCTGGCCGTCTACGCGCACCCCAGCAGAAGTGCCATGGTGGGATCAAAAGTCAACGGACAAGAGGCTCTTGGGGGTGATGATGCCCAGTAGGGGTTCTGTGGAAAGGCCGTTTTCACTGATCAAAAGGGCCCGTAGGGCCTTGCCCCCCCGACCGGAGAAGAGCTCCCGGGCCTCATAAACATTGGTGTCCCCCGGAATAAAGGCTACCGTATTCTCACTGTCCGCGTAGGCCAACACTTCCTTCACCGGCGTCTGCCGCAGCTCTTCGGTCTGCCGCAACTCCCCTTGGGCCACCGCCAGCCAACGGGCGATCTCCTTTTCGGTGATGAACCCGCAGTACCGTTCCTTCCCCTCGTAGACGGGAAATTTCGAGTAGTCTTTGCGGGCAATCAGCTCAAAGGCCTTGCCCATCTGGTCCTCCACATCCAAAACCTCCACTTCGGTCTTGAACAGTGGATAGACACACAAAGGCCGCAGCAAAGCATCGCGGATCCTTTGGATCTGCTCCACGGTCTCCGGGTATGGTTCTGCGATTACCCGTTCCGGCTCCGTCCGCTGGTGGACGATGGCATTTCGCAGATCCGCATACTCCCTGAGATCGTCCGCGTAGGCCCGCACCACCGCACTCTTGCTCGAAGCCAGACCCACTAACCGTCCGAAACTTTCGTGCTTCTTGGCGTTTACCAGTTTCGCCAAGTGCCGCTCGATCTGGTGAAAGGTGGCGAGGAAAATGTCCGCATTTCTCATGGTTACCTCCCTGTTTACACCCGCAGGTACTTCCACCGTCCCTGCTTAAACCGTCCCCACAACATCCCCGCTCGCAAGATCAGGTCGATACCCATCGCGATCCATGCGCCCACTAGGCCCATATTCATCTGGATGGCCAGTAAGTAAGCAAAGCCGGTCCGGACGACACAAAAGCCGATTCCCGCAATCACCATGATCGCCACCGTATCTCCGGCTCCCCGGAGGCCACCGTTGAGGACCATCACCATCGCCAATGCTGGTTGACAAAAGGCCACAATCCTAAGCACTTCCGCTCCTATGATGATGGTCTGCTCGTCATTGACGAAAAACCGCACCAGGGGCGTAGCCCAAACGAAAAGCACCACCCCAAGGACCGTCATCACAGCCATGGCCATTTTCATCGCTTCTTTGTTACTTCTTTCTGCCAGCTCCTGATCCTCCGCCCCCAAGGCCTGCCCCACCAAAGTAGTGGCGGCCAAGGCAAAGCCGAACCCGGGCATGAAGGACAAAGATTCCGCATTGAGTGCCACCTGGTGGGCCGCATAGGCCACCGTCCCCAAGGAAGAAACGATAATCGTATACAGGATTTGCCCGATACGCATCACCGCATGTTCAAAGGCAGCGGGCACCCCAATCCGCAAGACCCGGTTGATGGTCGCCTGCTCCGGCCGGAAAGAATCCCGCCAGGACATCCGGATCACCCGCTTCCCGGAAAACAGGATGACAATGACAATCACCCCACCTACAGTCTGGGCAAAGGCGGTGGAAATCGCGGCGCCCAAAATGCCCAGCTTAGGAAAAGGGCCCAGACCGAAGATCAGCACGGCATTCCCGATGATATTCAGCAGATTCACACACGCGGTGATATACATCGGTGTTTTAGTATCCCCCGCTCCCCGCAAAACTCCATTGCTGATAATCAACAAAAAGTTGGCAATCATAGCCACGGCCAACACCCGAATGTAAACCGCCGCGTCGTGGCGTACCACTTCTTCGGTGCGATGGAAGAGCACATCCATAAAAAAATCGGCACCAGAAAAGGCGATGATACTAACTACAACGGCCAAAAGGAAAGCCATAACTAACGACTGACGGGCCACGTGATTGGCCCGATCGGGCTCCTGGGCCCCAATATGCCGGGCCACCAGGGCAGTAGTTCCGGTGGAAACTGCGGAGACAACCCCCACCAGCGTCATCGTAATCTGATTGGCCAAGCCCACTGCCGCTAAAGCTGCGGGACCTAATCGACCCACCATGATGGTGTCAGCCATGCCAACGGTCATGTGTAACATTTGCTCGGTGATGGCCGGCCAAGCTAACCGTAGAATGCTCCTGCGCAAACTAGATGCCGGCATACTGGCTTCGGCCGAAACTACACTTGGATTACTCATTTCCTTCCCTCAACAGTCCTTAGTAAATTCTGCCTCTAAGATCATACCTGACCTGAGCAGCAAAACAAGGGCTCAGGCATAGGAAGACTGGGAAAAGACTGAAAAGCACCCCTAAAGACCCCCACAACCAAACAAGGATCCGCCGACTCCGGCGCATCCCAAGAAAAAACCTTAGTTCCCAGTCATCGGCAATATATGCATGAAGGAAATCTTCCTTGCTTGTCGATGCGAAAACTGTGGCACAGAAGATTTGAGGGGAGGTTTCCTCTCTTTGGACTCCTTACCAAAAAAGAGGAAACCTGTCTGGCAACTAGAATTGTATCCGGAGTCCACCCCGGATGGTGGCATCGGCATCGGCGCCGAAACCATACTGGTACTCCGCAAACAAGTAGGAAAAGCTAGCTCCTACCAAAGCATGGCCAGTTGTCGCCTTGGCGTCCACATCATAGGTGGCACCCGCGCCGGCATACAACTTCAGGTTCTCCAAGAATTCCGGTAAGAAGTAGATCCCAGTGAGGTTAACAAGAATAGGCTTCTTGCTTACCCCGTCCACGTTGACCGCCACGGCCAAGCCGCCGTCGAACAGCCGCGCATAGCCTGCGCCGATCTTCACGTCTTCAAAGTCGTAAACATACACGCTTGCGAGGTTCTTCGGGGCCTGGGCAGAAACCGCCAAGGTAAGACCGAGCACCAATGCGCAAATGAGCATGCTTGCCATTAAGAACCGCTTCATTCCTTCTTCCCTCCCTTCTTCCTGAAATACTATGATACTTCTGCAAATGAAACGGAATTCCTCCCACGCCCTGTAAGAGTTCGTACTAGTTCTGTCTAAAACTGTCAGTCAACACAACCATCGATGAAAAGGTCAGCCTAGGCATTACCGGGAAGATTTTCGCAACCGGGGGACAGGCCCCCGGGTTAGCCTTGCTTCAATTCAGCAATCGATACCTCCCGCCCGGTCTCCGACGAGCGGTAGATGGCCTCGATGATATAACTCACATTGACGATTTCCTCCGGCTTCACCAAGGGAGCCTTGCCTTCTTTGATGCACTCCACGAAGTGGGCGACCTCCTGGAAGTAGGAATTCTGATCCTTCACTTCCAACACTTCATCCACGTGCTTACCCTCCACGGTGGTCAGGAGCCTGGTCCCCCGGCTATCTTGGCGGACACCGCCCTTCTCACCGAAAAGCTGCAGGTAACTGCCTGGTTCCACGTGGGCCGCCCAGCTGGCCTCCACGTTCAAGACCGCGCCGTTGGCAAACTTGATACTGCCAAAGGCACAATCATCTACGTCGTTCACACCGGTAAAGACATCGCCGATCCTGGTCTCCGCCGGTGGCCAGCCACCGTCCACCGCCACATCGGCAAACTTCTGGAACACCCGACCAGTCACCGATACCGGCTGGGGCGAACCCATGAGCCAATAGGTCAAATCTAAGACATGCACCCCGATATCCAACATACATCCACCGCCGGACCGGGACTTGTCCGTAAACCAGCCACCCAGGCCCGGAATCCCAGAACGGCGGAGGTACCCGGCCTTAGCGTAGTAGACTTCGCCCAACTCCCCTTGCTGGATGCGCTGACGCAGCAATTGGGACGCGGCTTCAAATCTCCGACAAAAGGCCCCCATAAAGATCCGTCCCACCGCCTGGGCCTTCTGCACCGCGGCCATTGCTTCCTTACCGGTTACCGCCACGGGCTTCTCACACAACACATGTTTCCCCGCCTCCAGAGCATCGATGGAAATGGGGACATGGGTCAGATTGGGGGTGCAGACGCTCACCGCATCAATCTCCTCCATGGCCAAAAGATCCCGGTAGTCGGTGAAGGCATGGGGTATCTGGTATTTCTCCTTCACCATCATCAGCTTCTGTTCGTTAATATCCGCGATGGCCACCACCGAAACATCGGACCGGGCCCGCCAAGCGGGAATGTGCGCTCCCTGGGCAATACCTCCTACACCAATGATCCCAACCTTGAGTTTGTCCATCTGGATCCCTCCTAGACTTCTTTGCACAGAAACACTATGCTTCTTTCCTCACGGGATTAGTCAAAACCCCGATACCCTCGATTTCAACCTCCACCACATCCCCGGCCCGCAGAAAGACCGGGGGCTGACGGGTAAATCCTACCCCGGCCGGGGTCCCCGTAGCAATAATATCCCCCACCTCTAGGGTAAATAGGTGAGATAGGTAGCTGATCAGCCGGGGGATTTTGAAAATCATCTCACCGGTATGTCCTGCCTGCATCACTTGCCCATTAAGGCGCAGCCCAATCTTGAGCCCATGGGGATCCGGAATCTCATCCTTGGTCACCAACCACGGCCCCATGGGGGCAAAGGTATCACAGGTTTTCCCCTTCATCCACTGGCCACTTTCCATCTGCAGATCCCGGGCACTGATATCATTAAGGATGGTATAACCCGCCACGTACTCCATGGCCAATTCCTCAGGAATATGCTTCCCCTCCCGGCCAATCACCACCGCCAGCTCCGCCTCGTAGTCCACTTGCTCGCTCACCTGGGGTAGGACGATCGGTTCTTGCGGGCCGATGACCGCGCGGGCATACTTGTTGAACAGTACCGGTGTCTTAGGAAGCGGCTGGTTGGTTTCCGCCGCGTGATCCCGGTAGTTCAACCCCACACAGATGATCTTCGGTGGCCGGGGCACCGGCGCACAGAATTGCACCTCTTCGGGCTTAAAGAGGCTTGTCCCCCGGACAGGGCCACCGGTGGGAAAAAGACTGGCCACCCCCAGTGGTCCTGGATCCTCCTTCAGCACACGCACCCCTTCAGGAAGCACTTGGGCCACGAATACTTGTTCCCCTTTACAGCATAGGGCTAATTTCACGCTGAGTGGGCCAAGGAAACTCCGTGGCCCGTTCACCTCCTATGTTCTCGGGAAGAAAACTAACATGATGAGTATCACTGGAGAGTATTCGACACCGCCACCGACAGTCCTGTGTATAGAAGGACAGAAAGTAGATCTATTCTGCAGAAGAAACAGGGCCCCTGGCCCTAGCTTAAGTATTCAACCAGTCCATGGAGGAGTCCTTGCACAACCCTTTCCTGCACATCAATATCCCGTAACAATGCCTCCCCTACCAGGTTTCTGACGTTTTCCAACTCCAAAACGACACCCACACAACCCTTAGGCAAGGGTAAGTCCCTATGGGGTTTGACGCCCAGATCCACTAAGTAGTCATTCTTCAAAAAAAGCGCCCGGTGCAAGGCTTGGGCCAACCTTTGGCTTTGGCGGTCCGGCCCAGAAAGGATCAAGGTACCCCGCTGGGCGGTACCGGGAACACTTTCCCCATGTAGCCCCAGGTAGATCTCCGCTTCCTTGATCAGCTCCAACCGCTCTTCCCAGGTACAGGTTCGATCCTCGCGGCGGGTCATCGACACCTTTGCTCCGTGCCTTTCCAACCAGCGGGCCAGAATCAGACCGCTTTGCAGAACCAGGTCCGCTTCCCGCTGCCTCCTGACGGCCCCACTGTCGGCGCCACCATGGCCCGGATCAATGCAGATGCGCCGTCCCCCCAGTCTTTGGCAAACACTGCGCCGCGATAGCTCCACATAGAGCCGTTGGGGTAAGCCGGGCTGCCAGCGCAGGACCGGTTTGGCGGGCACCAGTTGATCGATACTGATGTATACCTGACCCACCTTCTCAAAAAGTTCTACGGTATTCACCAGCCCGTCGTAGATCCCAAGACTTATAGCCGGCGGGTTCAGGATCACATCGTGCAACACCACCAAAGCCTTCTTTCCACTGTTCGGGGTTCGCACCTTGGGCTGGCCTTCGGTAAGTAGCTCCAACATGATCTGATCCACCGGTTCCACCGGTGCAAAATCCACCCGAACAGCGAAGTTGGTCACCACACCTTTGGTCCCCTTAGGATTCATGCCACCACTCCCTTTTTGGGAATTTCCTGCCGCACCTGCCCATATACTGAATCGGGAGGGGATGGCAGTGAGCTCACTTTATCCTATTCCGCTACGCACTCATTTGCTTACGCCGGGGGAAGACCTGAAGGAAGTGGTGGTAAGGTACACCGGAAGAATCGCCAAACCCGGGGATATTATCGCCATTGCCGAGACAGTGGTGGCCATCACCCAGGGACGCATGTACCTGCCCGAGGAGATCCGGCCCGGCCCTTTGGCTCGATTCTTGTCTCGGTTCCCCGGAAAAGGGGGCAATCTAACCTCGCCCCCTGCGATGGAGGTGGCCATTCGACAGGTGGGTGTTTTCCGGATCCTCTTGGGGGCTTTGGTGGCCGGGATCGGCAAACTCATCGGCAAGCGGGGACTATTCTTCTACGTCACCGGACCGAAGGTGCGGTCCATTGACGATGTCTCGGGTACCGCCCCGCCCTTCGAACGGTACATTATCGCCGGTCCCGAAGAGCCGGACCGGTTAGCGGAGGAAATCCGCCAAGCCACAGGTCTGCGGGTGCTGATCACCGATGTGAACGACCTAGGCTGTGTAAATATCCTGGGCCAGTCCCAGGGCTTTGACCAACAGGAACTGGCCCAATGCATGGCGGCTCTGCGGAGTAATCCCTTCGGCAATGCCGATGAACAAACGCCCTTCGTCCTGCTCCGGAAGGGGGAAGCCGGTGCTTAAACAAAGGGAAAATTTAAGCCCCGGCCCAGGCCGGGGCGAGAAGACTTAACTGAGGGCCGCAGGAGTAATCACAGAACCATATTTCTCCTTGGCTTCCAAAAGGAGCTGTTTCTGGTTTTGTAGTTCCTGGATAAACGCCTCCGGTAGGTCATCGTGTTTGCTGAAGATGGCTTCCATCCGCTCGTACTTGGCCAGGTACTTATCCACCCGGATGGAGAACTGCTCGATGTACTCCTCTTCGGTGTAGTCCTTATCCAGGTGCTCCTTGAACAGCTTCTTGAGATCCTCGTACTTGGGAATGTAGCCGATGGGGGTCTTAATAGCATCGAAATCGCCGTTGACCCGGCCTTCCATCCACATGATCCAGACCTTCTTGTCCAGGATGTCGTTCAGGTAAGCCCCGGAACCATCCTTCCGGAGGAAGTAGTTGGTGGAAAAGACCACCGGTTTCTCCTTAAGATCCTTGGCAAAGTCCAGATAGTTCTGGATGTACCGACCCAAGGAGATGGTCAGAAAGTCAGAGTTGGCCATGGGGTTGTGTTTCCGGACCCCCTGTTGTCCCAAGGTGGCCGCGGTGGTCTCCGACTCCAGGCAGGCACCTAGCATAACCCCATGCGCGAAGCTGAGGGACTGGGACACGGGCACGCTGGTATCCGAATCCCGGCCGCCGTAGATAAAGCCGCTTACGGGCACGCCTGCGGGATCTTCCATGGCCGGATCCGCATTGGATAGTTCATCTAAGCGCAGGGTATACCGGGCGTTCTTATGGGAGGGCGGTACCTCTTTACCGTCGGGGCCCTTCTTCCCAGGATACCATTCGCCGGCGTAGTTGAAGCCCGAATCGGGTATCTCTACCCCCATGCCAGTCCAATAGGGAGTACCGTCGTGCACCAACACGTTACCGAAGATCACTTCGCCCGGCCGGGTCAAGGCCGCGTAAATCACCGGATCGTTCTTCTCGCTTACGTCCTCGATAATCCCGAACATTCCCCGCTCCACGTTCACCGCGCGCACCTGGCCATCTACGTTGCGCAGGTAGGCAATGTCATCGCCGACAATCACACCACCGGGGATCATGGCAGTACTGGTCTTTCCACAGGCACTGGGGAAAGCACCGGTGAAGTAAGTCACCCGGCCGTTGGGACCCTTAGCTCCCATGATAAACATATGCTCCGCCAGCCAGCCTTCCCGGGAGGCCTTTTGGATAGCCAACCGCAAGGCCAACTTCTTCAAACCAACACTGTTCCCCGCATACTGATTGTTCACGGTGAAAACCCGATTTTCTTCCAGGTCAATGTAGATCCGACGCTTGTCGATGTCGGCGCTGACGCCATTTTCCAACCGGCCTGCGGAATGGATGAAGTAGAAGAAGTCCTTAGAGCCGTTTAAGCGCTTGAACTCTTCGTAGCCGGTCCGGTAGAGGATGTTCTCACTGTGGGCCACATAGGCGGAATCGGTAATCTGCAATGCGGGAATGCTAAAGGCCGAATTCGTGGGGCCCAGACAGTAGAACAACACCAGCATCTCTTTACCCCGCATCGCCCCATCCAGCAGGGAAAACATCTCCTTAAGTCCCGTCTCCCGATCCAGGGCCTCTTCCCCAAGGCCGGAGGCCTCTACATCGGAAACCAAATACTTGGTACGGTCCTTATCCCGGGCCTGGTCGAAGTATCCGTCAAAGTGCACGGTGTGGCCTTGCAGTTTCAACGGCGTCTCTTCACCGTTCTTAATCGCCAGTTCCCGGACATAGGCCTGATCCTCTTCACTATCGGTAAGCACCGTTACCTTGTCAGGTTTGCAAAGCTCAATAGCCCAATTGACGATCTCCAAAACGTGCGGGTTGTTCAGTTCTTGGAGTCTCTGTAGATGAATACCCTCTAGTTTGCTCACGGCTGGTTCCTCCCCAACAGCAATCTTGCAACCCGCGGGACACAAACAGTCCCACTCCTTGCAGTCTTTAGCATACGCATGCCTAGAAAAAGAGGGATGGAAAGTCGAAATTTCCTCCCAAATACACTATATCACTACACCGGTCAACCCGTCAATGGATGTGAACATTTATCCGCCGGTTACTAGGTCACCTTCTTTATGCGAAGACCGTGAGGCTCCCCGGTTTGACCTCCAAGGTACAGGGGGTAGTCCCCAGCACCTCACCATCGGCCTGGACCCGCAAAGGACGCTCACTGCGGACACAGGCGCGCTTGGCCCTAAAGAAGCGGACCTGGGGGTGGTGCATATGTCGGCCGGTGTTAATCAAGGCCAGGTTGAAAACAAGACTGGGCTTGCTCAGTTCCTCCACAAAGCAGATGTCCATCAGTCCGTCGGAGACGTCGGCCGGCGGTGCAATCCGCAGGCCACCACCGTAATACTGTCCGTTGGCAAATACCACCAAAAGCCCCCGCTTCGTCACCGTCTCCTCCTCCAGCTCCAAGGTCACCTCGCAGCCTTTAAACTGGAAAAGGGTTTTGAGAGCGATCCCTACATAGAGGGTCTTCCCCCGCAGAGGTAGACGGCTCAAATTAACCTGATGGACTACCTCCGCATCGAAACCAACACTTGCCCCGTTGATGAAATAGCGTTCCCCTAACTGGACCACGTCGACGGTCCTTGTTCTTCCGTGCTTCAGTCGATCCACCGCCGTAATATCCCGTGGGATCCCCAAGGTCCGGGCCAGGTCGTTGCCCTTGCCGGTGGGAAGGACGCTTAGCATGGCGGCGCTACCAAACATGCCGTTCACCACCTCATGGACGGTCCCGTCACCTCCCACCGCCACCAAATGCTCATATTCCCTACTCCCCCTAGCCGCCAGTTCCAGGGCATGCCCGGGTCCTTCGGTGTAGACACATTCCACAGCAAGACCCATTTCCTGCAGGCGCCGATGGTAGCTGGGCCAGATCCGACCGGTTTTTCCCGCTCCCGCGGTGCGATTCACAATACATAAAATCTTCATTATCCACGGTCTGGTCTTGCCCAATCTGGCAGACCGACCTGCACCCCCCCACTGGGTTGATAGTATCAGCCCCAAAGATACAAAAGCTGCCAGATCACGTTCATCCCACCATGGACCAAAACGGCGCTAGCCAGTTTCCCAGTACGGTAGTAGATCCATCCGAAGGCCAGACTGGCCACGAAGGCCAAGACCGCAAATTTGGGGCTATAGACGTGTCCTAGGCCGAAGACCAGGGAAGTAATCAGAATGCCGTACCAAGGCCGCGTCGGCCACAGGGAAGAAAGATACCTTTGCAGGATCCCCCGAGCCAAGATCTCTTCTCCGAGGGAACTGCTGAAAAGGAAGAAGACCGTGGCCACGAAGAAATGCCGCCAGTTTAGCGCGGTTGCCGAAGGGGTAAGAAACCCCCAGGCAAGGGCCACCGGCACTAGCAGGACAAGTAGGCCCACAATTAGTCCCAGGGATAAAACCACTTCGCGCCAGTCCAGGTCCAAGCGATAGCCCAGATCCACTTGTCTAATCACCAAGTAAAGGAGCAATGTGGTAGCAAGGGCCGCCAGATGGGCAAAGGACATGGCGATGAGATAGGGATAACCTCCCAAAAGGAAATGCCCGCCATCGCCTCCCAGGACACTGGACTGGGCGATGACCGCTAAATAGATGGCCAGCAAAATGTCTTTCCAAGACAGCCCTTTTCCCCAGTTACGGCTCACATACAGGGGAATCCCATAGGCAACAACTATGAAGGGTAAGTGATAGAACCGAAACTTCCCGCAAAGCAACAACCATAGACTACCCCACAGACCGATGAAAAGCAGGTAAAGGACAATATACCGTTCTTGGGAAAAGAGGCGGACCAGGTACCCGCGGAAATCAGGGATAAAGCACCCCAAGATCACAAGGTAAAAGGGAAAAAGGAACAGTAAGGTGACAAACCGTGGGTAACCGGCCAAAACCAGCACGTCTGCGGGTACCAGATAAAGGACCAGGGCCAGCAACACAAAAGCCCCCACCGTCCCCAGCACTACACCCCTGGTTTTTTCCATCTCTGGTCCACTCCTGTCTGGAAAATATCCCTGTGTGTTTCGCCACCGCAGGGACAACTTCCTGCCGCCACCGGGGTATTCCTGGGGTTTTGACATAAGCCCAGGGAAAAAAAGAAAGAACGTGTGCTAAGTTGACCGTTCGATCCCATATCGTTCCAATATTTCATCTGGCGTGCCAAGCTCCTTTGGCAGTAGTCTCACCGT
>DUMW01000010.1 GCA_012839765.1 Bacillota bacterium | reverse complement strand
CCCAACAAATGCTTAACCTCGCTGCCTTTATCCATGGTAATCGTTGGGACGAGTACTGGCAGCCAAAAATAGCATAGTGTACGGGGGTAGAGTGATGATTTCTACCTACGTTTTGTGCGTGCACCCGCAATAGGCAATACCTTTGTTGGTTGCCAGAAACCGGCGGTTACTGTAGAATATGGGATAAGTTATCGCAAGTTGTGGAATAAGCCCTAGTTATTTCCTAGGGTAGTGGGGTTAAGAAAAGGGTGTTGTGAGATGGCTTTGGAGGTCTTGCCCTTTGAAATAAGGGATCCGAGAAGATCGTTAGTGCTTCGGCTGATCAAAGAGTCGGGGCCGATTTCCAGAGGGGAAATTGCTGAACGAACTGGTTTTATTTCTTCCACGGTGGCGAATATTACCAACGACTTGATTGAGGCAGGCTTGGTAAAAGAGGGGCAGCAGGGTCCTAGCCAGGGGGGCAGACGTCCCATGCTGCTGGAGCTGAACGGGGAACACGCCTACGTGGTTGGTGTGAACATCGGCTACAGCAATATTGTGGCGCTACTGGTTGACCTAGCCGGGAAGGTGATGGATCGGGCAGTGGTGTCTACATTACCCTGGCGGGGCTGTGACGCTGTCTTGCAATCGGTGGCCGGAGCGGTGAGAGATCTGCTGAAGAACAATCCCCAAGCAGCGGACAAGGTCAGGGGCATCGGTGTGGGTGTGCCAGGTATTGTGGACCCGCGCCTGGGGGTTTCGGTCTTCTCCCCAAACCTGCAATGGGAACGGGAGCCTGTTGCCGCCAAGCTAAGTCGTCTAGTGGGGATTCCGGTTGTAGTGGACAATGACGTGCGTATGGCGACCCTCGGGGAATGGCGCTATGGGGCCGGGAAGGGGTCCAACGACTTCATCGCGTTGTTTGTGGGGTCCGCGGTGGGTTGTGGCCTAGTGTTGAACAGCACACTACACTATGGGGCCACCAGTAGTGCGGGGGAGATTGGACATACCATCGTTGAGCCCGACGGACCCCATTGCAGCTGCGGACGCGACGGGTGCTTAGAGGCTGTGGCCTCAGGACGGGCCATTGCGGCATCGGCCATTGCGGGTCTTACCATGGGGATCAACTCTTCCTTGGCCGCCGCAGTGGGCGATGATATGTCTAAGGTAACTGCGGCCTTGGTGGCGGAACATGCCGCGGCAGGGGACCCCTTCTGCAGTGAATTGATGCGACGCACCGGTTCCTATTTAGGCTCAGCCATTGCCACCCTGGTGAATACGCTGAACCCGGAAATCGTGGCCATCGGCGGTGGCGTTTCCCGAGCGGGTGAACTGCTGCTGCAACCCATTAGGGAAAGCTACCGGGAGAAAGCCATTAAACACGTGATGGATTCGGTACAGATCATCCCTGCCCAATTGGACAAAGACGCAGGTCCGCGGGGTGCTGCGGCTCTGGTGATCGATCGATTGATGGTGTGAGCTGCACCCACAGTGTGGGGCGATTCATTTGAACTTGACAGAAATTCTTCCATGAGACAAGATACAGGACTCTTGCTAATCCAATGCGCAAGGGGACAACAAGGGGGCGACGCCAGTGGGTTCTTACTTTCGAAATCCTGTGATCAGCCAACCGGGTGCTGACCATGGTGATCCCTTTGTCATTAATTATCTGGGTAGATATTATCTTTATCACACCGGTAGAACGGGGGTTCACGCTTACACTTCAACGGATCTTGTCCACTGGAATTATGAGGGTACGGTCTTGAGTCCCTGCGGGGGAGAACACTGGGCGGAAGTAGAGTATTGGGCCCCCGAGGTTTTGTACATAGACGGTGTCTTTTACATGTACGTAAGTGGCACCAGGAAGACTCCGCAGGGGCGTGGTGATGATCAGCTGCGGAGGTTGGGCATCGCCCGCAGTCGGCATCCCTTGGGTCCCTTCCAATGGGACTCGCAACCACTTTTTGACGAGTGGTCCATCGATGCCCATCCCTTTAAGGACGAAAACGGTGCCCTGTGGATGTTTTATAATATCAGGACCGACGCCACTAGATATATCGACGGTACGGTGGGCTGTGGTAACGTGGTGGAGGCCATGTTAGCCCCGGATCGTGCCGCGGGGAATCAGACCCGGGTTGCCTTTCCTACGGAACGCTGGGAAGGCGACAGGGAAGGCACCTGGTACTGGAATGAGGGTCCGTGGGTGTTAAAGAGAAGAAACTGGTATTACCAACTGTACAGCGGTGGCTGTTATCGGGATGAAACCTACTCCCTAGGCCTCGCTTTTGCTCCTTCGCCTATAGGTCCCTGGACCAAGTACGAGAAAAACCCTATTTACACCAGCACAGCAGCCATTATTGGTCCTGGTCACAACAGTGTGGTGTTGGGTCCCGACGGAGTCAGTCTGTATTGTGTATATCACGGGCGGATTCCTGGGGATACGGGTCGTAAGGTACATATTGATCGGCTCTTTTGGGTGGGTGATCATCTGGAGATCCTAGGGCCCACCGACGGCGATCAACCCATGCCTCCAGGACCCGTATATGACCCCCGCGTGTCCCATTGGAAGGCCAGTGCCTGGGTGCGGGGAAGCAAGGTGGAGGTCTGCGGCATTTTCCTGAGTCTGACCACGGGGGGCTACCATCATTTACAGGCCAGCTACAGCGCCGGCTTAGTGAGGGTTCATCTTGATGGTGAAGAGAAGTATGCCGGAGAAGCCTTGGACGATGTTTTCCTGTCGGTCTGTGATGGAGCGGTGGAAGGGTTGATGCAGACCTCGTGCTTGGAGGATGCGAACATTTATGAATTGCCCTGTGGCCGCGAAAAGACGTGGCGGTTTGGTTCTAGAGGCCCTGTGGAACTGGCCATCGCGGTGCGGGGAGGCCTTCGACTCTACGCGGATGATGTCCTGATCTGGGAAGGTCACACCGATGCCTTCTCCTTGGTTCGCTCTACCCTTCCCGGGGGATTGCGGGAGCTTAAGGTGGTTTCCCAGCAGCATGGGACTTCCGTTACCGACCTACTCTTGATTGCCCGGTAACCACAGGTGAGAATCGCTGAAGGAGCAAATCTGTTGGATACTGGATCTTTAGACCCATCTTAGGTGCTGTCCTGACCGTAGGGACAGCATTGTTTATAGGTAAGGAGTACCATTGGTCAAGGCCCTGGGAATCTTGTTCGAGGGGTCTTGAACCTTACGAGGAAAATAGGAATAGAAGACGAGAGGCTCATCTTTCGAGGGAGAGTGTGGCCCTTTGGTCTGGTTGCACTCTCCTTTGTTTTTCTGTCCAGACAGTCCGTTTACCCCGTCCTGATCCCATAGGATAAACCCTTGTTCACTGGGGAATAGGGCCTGCAAGTTGCGTGGCTATTGCGAAACAAGTTTACGCAACTGATATGCACTGCGGTGAACAAGTTGAGAACAGTATTGCATTGTGTTGCGGAGTGTGATATATCCGGTATTTCGCACCCTTGCACGCAGAAGCCGTTGAATTTTTTTCTTAGGTTCTTGCGAGGTATATCCTCTCATCATATCCTGCCAATCTGAGCAACTTCAAAATCTCAGGAGATGTATTCGTTGG
>DUMW01000009.1 GCA_012839765.1 Bacillota bacterium | reverse complement strand
TGTCTTCTGCGACGTCAAACGCATCGACCGTCCTCATTGCCGTTTTTCGAGGCTCAATCGCTTCAGCTTTCGCTTTCGGCCTGCTAGCTTGTCTTCCTACGCTTAAACAAGACAGTCACCTGCCTTGTTCCAAGGACTGACTACAAGTTGGCTGGTTAGGCCTTGTCTTGGCCGGACTCTCACCGGCTAGAACATGTGTCATTTCCCGGCCGCACTGACGTTCTCGAAAAGACATGCAGCCCTCTTCGTTTTAGCGGTCATATCTCCTTTATCCAGATCAGTAACGATGTTATATCGAGAAAGCGTAGTCTGTCAGAGGGCCGGCTCTGCGTGGTGATTCGTCACGTAGAATAGGCTTCTTGAGAGCTCGTCTTTATGCTTAGCCAATGAGTCTTCGAAACCTCTGTTCACCTCAAAGAGATTAGTAGAGAACCCCGTAAAAAGAGAGGGCTTCCAGAAACTTTGACGGTCAGTGGGTAACCAGCGGGTTGGTTTTGTACATAGTTCCAGAAAGACTTCGTGCGGGATCAAGAGCGGATTCCTATGAACACTCCCCCCAGATTTCAATAGTATATACTGCACAGCTAATGACATCCCACAGAAGGAAGTGATCCCATTGTCGTGTCCAGCTGGTTCCTTCACTTACCCAGTGATGCGGGGTGACACACTGTTTTTCATCGCCCAAAGGTATGGGACAACGGTCTCGGCAATTCTGGCCTTAAACCCGCAGATCATCAATCCAAACCTGATCTTTCCCGGAGAATTAATCTGCATGCCTACCCGTCCGCCCTTCCCGCCAGGGCCTTGTCCCACCGGTACCTTCCAGTACACAGTGCAACGGGGCGACACCCTCTTTTTCATTGCCCAAAGATACGGCACCAACGTCTCGGCAATCCTTGCCTTTAACCCACAGATTACAAATCCGAACCTAATCATCGAAGGTCAAGTAATCTGCGTACCCTCCACACCTCCAGCACCACCTGTGTGTCCAGCCGATGCCTTCAGTTACCCCATCGCCCAGGGAGATACACTCTTCCTCATCGCCCAACGGTTCGGGACCACGGTTTCGGCCATTCTTTCCCTTAACCCGCAAATCACCAACCCCAACGTGGTCTTCCCTGGCCAGGTGATCTGCGTACCCGCAAGGGTAACGGCCCCGCCTGCTCCCCCGGAATGTGGACCGAACGCCTTTGCGTATCTAGTCCAACGGGGAGACACCCTCTTTACGATTGCCATCACCTACGGCACAACGGTGCCACAGATTCTGAACATTAATCCGCAGATTACCAATCCGGACCTCATCTTCCCTGGACACATCTGTGTACCGGCGACTCCACCGCTACCTGGTGAATGTCCCGAGGCCAGTTTCCCCTATGCCGTACGGGCTGGAGATACCTTGTTTGTGCTGGCCATCTTGTTTGGTACCACCGTGGAAGCTATTCTGGAGATCAACCCACAGATCACCAACCCCAACTTGGTCTTCGCCGGACAGATCATCTGTATTCCTCAACAGCCACCCCTTCCCCCCGACGGATGCGGCGAGGAAGGTTTCCCCTATCCAGTCCGGCTGGGGGACAATCTGACCTCCATTGCCCTGCGGTACGGGACGACGGTCAACAACATTCTGGAAATTAACCCCCAGATCACCAATCCAGCAGATATTGTACCGGGCCAGGTCATCTGCATATCCACCCCATAGACGCTGCTAGGGAAGCTTACGCTTCCCTAGCCATTCACTCCATCAGTTCGTCGGCAGCCACTGCCGCTTCCTTCCGGGTCACCGTAAAATCTTGCTCCGGTGGACTGGCGTTCTGCAAGAATTCCAAGAAGCTGCGCACATAGGTCTCCAGTTGGGTTCTGAAGATCTGCTCCTTCTCCATCAGCTGCTGCAGAACCACCTTCTGTCTGGCCAAGGTGGCTTCCGCTTCCTTTTGGATGCGTTCTGCCTCCAATTTCGCACTGGCGACCATGCTTTCCGCCTGCTTCGCGCTGGACTCTTGCAAAGCCTTAGCATTCTGCTGGGCAGTCCTCAAGACCTCATCGATGGAATCATGCAGTCGGGAATAGGACGCAATCTGTTCCTCCAACTCTGCGATCTTCTTCCGTAAATTCTGGTTTTCGTCGTACACTTGACTGTACTCTAGGACCACCCGTTCCAGGAACTTATCAACTTCTTCAGGATCATAGCCGCGCAATATCCGCTTGAATTTAGCCTCGTGTATATCCCTTGGCGTTAACATCCAGTCACCTCCTCCCCTGTCGTGTTCAACTGGTTCGTTTCAATCTTAGATGGATGCGCCCCTTCCGGCTGGTGCCTCCAATTTCTTCCACGATAACCCGTCCCCGCCCCCGATAGGAAATCACATCCTGTTCTTTGATGGACCGGGCCGGGTCCGTCACCAATTCCCAATTGACCTTAACCTTCTCGGCCTTGATTTCTTTGGCCATTTTGCTTCGGGACACGCCAAAACCCGTACTGGCCACAGCGTCCAAGCGGAGAGAGGCAACGGTACCCTTGATCTCCTTCAGCTCCTTGGTACCGACATCCAACATTTCGGGATCGATCTGGCGGACTTCCACTGGGAAATTGCCAACTCGCGTTAGATTGAGGGTGAGAAAGTCCACCACGTCGGGCACTACCAACGCATGGCACCGATTATCCTGGGGTAATATGTCGCCAACCCGATCGATCTTCAACCCCAGCCCCAGGATCGCCCCCAAAAAGTCCCGGTGGGTTAGGGCATCCTGCCATTTACCGGTGATCTCAATACCCGCCACTACGTCAAAGTCGTCCTGAACGAGATAGTCGGGAAAGAGGATAAGACGCTGGCGTTCCGCTCCGACGTAACCTCCCCAAAACCGATAAACAATTCCCCGGATGCTCCGGGCCACACCCTCCGCCTCACTTTGGGCAGCTGGATCCAAAAAGCCTGTGGCCATGGCCCTGTTATTGGTATAGGCTTGTTCTGCAAGGTCGCGAATTCTTGCCTCTAATTCCATGGACTACCTCCTAATGTAACGACATCCACAGGGTTCTTTCGATGAATCCCAGAATCAATAGTGCGATGGCCGGGGAAAAGTCGATCATTGCTGTGCGGGGCAGAATAGCCCGGATAGGTGCCAGCGCCGGCTCGGTCACCTGAATCAAAGCGTCCACAAGTTTATTGCTTCGATCAATGGGCATCCAGGACAGAACTACGCGCAAAAAGATGAGAACCTGATAGATCTGTACCAACCTTGCCGTCCAGTAAACGATTACATCCATCCCCTTATCCTTCTCCCTTGGCCAATTCTTTGGACCGGGCCGTTGCGCTGAGCACCGCCTCCATGACTGCAGAGTGGAAACCTCGCTCCGCCAGAACCCGCAGTCCCGCAATGGTTGTCCCGCCTGGAGAGGTGACTTGATCCTTTAGCACCGCGGGATGCTGACCGGTCTGCTCCACAAGACGGGCCGCTCCCAACACTGTCTGCACCGCAAGCTTCCGCGCCACCTCCCGGGGCAACCCCGCAGCCACTCCACCATCAGTCAAGGCTTCGATGAAAAGGAAAACGTAGGCCGGTCCACTACCGCTCAAACCCGTAACCCCATCAATTAGGTCCTCGGAGACAAACACCCACTCCCCCAAGGCGCCAAGGAGTGTGGCTACCTTCTGCCGGTCCGCCTCCGAAACCCGTTCCCCGCACGCGATAGCACTGATGCCTGCGCCGATCAAAGCAGGGGTATTGGGCATAACCCGAACGACGGCCCCTGGCAGATGGGACTGGAGAGTGCTCAAGCTCACCCCAGCGGCGATGGAAATGAACAATTGGTCCGCCCTCACCAGGGGAGCAAGGTCCCGCAGAAGGTTCGGCAGGTCCTTAGGCTTCACCGCTAGGACAAAGACGGTGCCAAAGGATGCAGCCTCGGCTAGATCCGTGGTCACCGCCACGCCCATCCTTTCCACTTCTTGCTGCCTTTCGGCAAGTCTTTCCACCGCCAACACGTGTTCTTTTCCGAACAATTCGGCGGACAAAACACCCCGTAGCAGGGCTTGGCCCATATTCCCTGCCCCTAAGATCACCAAACGATCATTAGCCAACATCCCGTCGTCCCCCTTACAATAGCGGATCCCATAACTCTGGACTTACGTCTGTGTCAAGATCCAAGTCCGTTTCCAACTTCACCGTACTTGGCACACACAAAAAGATCGTCTCGCCCAGGCGCTTGAAATCTCCATCGAGGGCGTAGGTGGTACCACTGAGAAAGTCAACGATCCGTTTGGCCAGTTGTCTGCCGGCGCTCCCCAAGCGGATAATCACCGGATAGCCCTTTTTTAGCTGATCCGCAATGTTCTGCACCTCATCAAAGGTCTGGGGCTCCACGATCACAATTCTGGTCTCTCGCATTCTGGGCATCTCCACCAGTTTTCCCCGCTTTCCTGCGGGTGTATCTACCACTTCCGAAAGACTCTCGGTCTCCGGTTCTCCCTGGTTCCGCAAAAAGTTCAGTACCTTGTCCATAAAACTAGGCCCCATGATCGCACCTCTTTTGGAAAAGTGCGGTCCCGATCCGCACCATATTTGCACCTTCCTCCACGGCCACCTCGTAATCGCCGCTCATTCCCATGGATAGATACTTCAGGGGAAAACCTTGCTGTTCGATCTCCTCTTTCAACAATCGCATCTGTCGGAAGTAGGGCCGTACTTCCTCCGGATCCTCCACCGCCGGACAAATGGTCATTAGACCCGCCACTTCCAGGGATACAAAACCGCTCAGGGCACGCACCAAGGCCAAAGTCTCTTCCGGTGCCACCCCATATTTCGTCGCCTCTCCACTGATGTTCACCTGGACAAGAATGGGCATCACTTTCCCCTGGCGAGCGGCTCGCCTAGCGATGGCCTCCCCCAACCGAAGGCTGTCCACCGAATGGATTAGATCGAACAATTCTATCGCCTGATTCACTTTGTTCGTCTGCAGGTGGCCGATCATGTGACGGCGGACCGGTGCTAAGGAGGAAAACTTCTCCCGGGCCTCCTGCACCCGGTTCTCACCGATATCACTAATTCCGGCGGCAATAGCTTGGTTGATCACCTCCGCGGCCACGGACTTGGTAACCGCTACGAGGGTCACATCCTTCGCTGTTCTACCACTCTTCTTTGCAGCCTGGGCGATCTTCCTTTGAATCTCTTCAATATTCCGTACAATCCAATCCAATGCTAAACCCCTAACTCCTGTCTATCGGACTTTTACATAATTCCCAGGGGCCTCCCCTTCGATGACCGCCTGCCTGCCATCATTATACAATAAATCCACTGGTCTGAATACCGGACCGGTGTCTGTGCTTACATAGACACCTAGCCGGTCCTCTTGATACACCAGGGCTTCCACCGGTACAACAGAACCGGTATAGGTGTCAAGGATAAGCTCCCCCGGCTCATAGACCATGGTAATAAACTCCGGCAAGAACTGCTTTGGCTCTAAAAGCACCCCGCCGTTTTCCAGCGTCTTGACCACGACGGCTTCCACCTGGGATCCCAGTTTGGGCCAGGTCACTACCACCTTTTTGTTCTCTGATAGGGCAACGGGTTCCTCTAGGGATAGCAAGAGATAAAAGCGAAAATTGTCCACCACCCGGAAGATGGGCTGGCCCCGCAGTACCCGTTGGCCGTCGGTATGCACCCAACGGACCCCCGTCACCGCCTTTGGACTCAGTTGATTCAACGCCTCCAGCTCCAGCAAATCCAGAGGCTCCCCCGGATTGACAAAGAAACTCACCACCCCAGGACCATCAATCCGAACCACATTCACACTGCTGACTAGCTCATCGAAGATCTCCTGCAATCCAGCCACCAGCTTCTCCAACTCGCGATCCCGGGTTTCCTCCAATTCTTCGATCTCTTGGCGCAGAGTCTCCCCTTCGACGGCGTTATCGACGCTGAGCAAAGCATTCTGTTTTTGGTTGATCAGCTGATTATACTTCGTCTCTACTTCCGCGATGGCCTCCCGGGTTTGGTTCAGCCGTTCGCTAAGTCCCGTGTCTTGCTCGGCTTTGATCTCACAGACAATCCCACCGGCGGCCACCCGTTGTCCTTCTTGCACTAGGGTGGTCAGATAGCCCCCCGCCGGAGCGTAGTAGGTAATCTCCCGGCGGATGGCGTAAGTATCCACCGACACCTTTTCCTCCAGGCTGTCTAACCTTACCGCCACGGTTTTCGAGCCGATCCCGCCGCCAACCAAAGAGGAAAGAACCTTGATCACCAACAGGACCAGGATCCCAAGCAAGATTAACCGCAGACGGGGGGCTTTAGGCACTGGATTCCTCTTGTCTTTGAGATAGACAATCTTGTCATCCATAGAAACACCCACTAAAAACGCAGACCGTCGATGATGAAATAGCCGCCCAAAAAAACCAGGGCCAAGGCACAAAACAGCTGGATTCCCCGCAGGAACCTAGGGGTCAGCCGGTCCTTCCCCAGCCCCAAGGTTACGCCCACGAGGACATACCACAGGTAATCGGAAAGAACATGCCCAAGTCCGAAGGAGACTACAGCTAATAGACCAGCGGTGGCCAGGGATTCCATGATTCCCTTCACCCCAATAGTAGCCCACCAGACAACCCAGTGGGGATTGGTGAGGGTCAAAAGCACCCCCAACCAGACCAGATTGGTGTCCTTTGGCGACACATTCTGGGTAGCTTCCAGCTGGCTAGGCGCCTTAAACAATCCATAGCTCATCCAAAGGAGAATGCTGCCACCGACCACACTGACGATCCGGAACATGGTTTCGTTTTGGAGGACGGGCCCGACCCCCAGCACCAAAGCAATAATCATTAAAAACTCACATAGGGCATGTCCACTGATCAATAACGGTGCAGTCCAGACACCCCGCCGCGTAGTCTCACCGATGGTCACAGTAAACAAGGGTCCGGGGACAATGGCTCCGGACAAGCCCAGGATGAAAGAACCACAAAAAATAAACAATAGCTCCATAGGCTGCTACATCCTATCTGATCACTAATATAACAAGGGCACTGATCACCCAAAGATAGTAGGAAAAATAGATGAGGCGACCGCGTTTTAGAAGTTCAATCAGAAACCTAATAGCCAGATAACCAGAGATGGCCGCACTAAGGGTCCCCACAATCACCGGGAGCAACAATTCCATTGTCACAGAGACGGAAAAGAGTTCCAGGACCGTAGCCCCCAGGATCACCGGGATGGACATCAAAAAGGAAAACCGGGCGGCGGTGGCTCGATCCAGGCCACGAAATAAAGAAGCAGCGATGGTGGTCCCCGACCGGGACAGACCAGGCACCAATGCACAGGCTTGCCCTAACCCAATAACCAAGGCATCAAACCCGGTGACCTGGTCCAAACCTTTCCCCTTCCGCCCCAAGGAGCCACTGACCGCCAGGATTACCCCCGTTACGGCCAGCATCACGCCTACAGCCCTAGTGGAACCAAATAGAAGTTCCACATATGATTTCAAAGCAACACCCAGTACCGCTGCGGGCACCGAGGCCAGTATCAAAAGTCCAATCAGCCGCAGATAGGTATGCTCCCTAGGTCCCAATTCCCTGCGGCAAAGAAACAGAAATACCGCCCTAAGCATCTGCCACAGATCGGACCAGAAGGCCACGATTACCGCCAGCAAAGTACCGAAATGGAGCATCACCTCCAGGAACAACCCCGGCTGCTCTAAGCCCAAAAGATGCCCTGTCAATACCAGATGGCCGGAAGAACTCACAGGTAAGAATTCCGTAAGGCCCTGGACAATCCCCATGATCACCGCTTCTAGAATACTCATCCACCGGGTCCTCCTCTAACAATCTTTAGCATCGATTATAGCATAGACTACTGGTGAAGAACCGGGCAAAATGGCGCAACCGGCCCGGCTTCAGGATTTATTTGGTCCCTTTCCCCTATGATTATTCGGTAGTAACTGGGGCCATACCTCTTTGGCGTTGGCAGGAAAAATACTCGATGACCTCATCCCCTCCGAAGGAAACAAGCCCCTTATTTCAGTATCTCATGAGAACCATAGGAAAAACGGCCAAAAAGTGACCTTAGAATCAATTATCGCTTACTGACTCATTGACGCGTGTTACTAGTAAGTGATATCATGATAATAACCAGATAACTCGTGTTAGTTCGGAGTAGTTTTCTGCTATAGCATACTTAAGACTGAAATCTTACATAGCGACTTGTTACTTGGGAAGATAGTCTGTCTATCCTCATGGATACCCGTTTTATTTCACTACTGGCAACTTCCGGTTGGCTTGGTTGCCGACAGTAAAGTGTTGATTGCTTCCATTCCAGCACGGGCAATACCAACCAAAACACTTTCTTGAGGAGGTTATACAAATGCGAAAAGGCAAGACTACCATGCTGGCGGTTATTACACTGGTTGCGCTGTCCTTTTGGTTTTCCGGATGCGTCTTTATCATCCCCGAGATAACCGTTGAACCGGTCAACATCTTTGACCCCGCTAATGACTGGTATGGAAGCATTGTCGTCGAATCCAGTACACCCGACTATAGCGAAAACAATCCTCTTTCTTTCTTGACCGACGGGAATCACAATACCCGCTGGGTAAGCGAGGGGCGGTTCCCCACCGGGCTGGATTATCACTGGGTGAAGATTACCTTGCCCGAAGCCATGGCCCTTAACAAAATAGTCCTAGTAAGCGATGATGGAGCCGGTAACCATCCCACTCGTATCACCAGGGAGTTTGCTTTGGATTACTGGAACGGCGCCGAATGGGTTCAAGTGGTACACGTTACCGAAAACACCGACAGGGTGGTGGAAGAAACCTTCGACCCGGTAGAGGCGAAAGAATGGCGCCTGCGGATCATCCAAGCCACCCAAAGCAGTGACCGGACGATTCGGTTGTATGAACTGGAGCTTTGGACACCGGAAGTATTGGGGATTTAGCAGAAGAGCCGGATTAAGTGAATCACGGTAAGAGATGACATCCTCTGGCGATTCGAGATACTCTATAGCGGCGTCCTCTTGCCCACGTATGGCCATAAGAAAGAAGGATTAGGTGACGGTCATTAAATCCACAAGGGGGTTTGGTCGTGAAACAAAGAAGATGTCTTATTGTCGTAGCAGTATTGTCCTCCGTGTTGTTCGCCATGGGCCTTGCAGGATGTCTGTTTAGCAAGAAGCCTGTACCGATCAATATCTTGGCTCCCCACAATGAGTGGCACGGGAGCATTGTAATCGAGTCAAGCACTCCAGATCTAGGTGCCACCGCCCCCCTTTCTAACTTGATCGACGGGGATCATGGGAGTCGTTGGGTGAGTGTGGGCAAATTCCCTGAGGGCTTGGATTACCACTGGGTGAAAATCACCCTACGGGAGCCCATGCAGGTTAGCCGCCTGGTCCTCATCAGCGACGATGGGTACCAAGGCGCCAGTCCCGAACGGATCGTAGCAGAATTTGCCCTGGATTACTGGGATGGTACTGACTGGATAGAGATCGTGCATGTAACCGGAAACACAGAAAAGATTGTGAAGGCCAGTTTCGAACCCATCGAGACAGACCAATGGCGCCTACGGGTCATCAAACCTGGTCAAACTGATGATAAGACAATTCGCTTGATGGAAATGGAATTGTGGACACCCACCGAAGAGGAATTGGTTAAATAGAGCCTTAAGGTAAGGAACTTCTTTTGGGGACCGTCTGTAGTCGAATCCGCCCGGCCTAATCCTTCTGATTACCAATACAGTCTATCCCCAGAAGAATCGCAAGGCCTTGTCCCTAGACCACCATCGGGACAAGGCCTCGACTCTACCACAGTCATCCGGCTAGTTACAAGCTTGGGTCTTCACAGCAGGGGACATTACAACTGTCCTCGATGTGCCATTGGTATCGGGACTGCATCAATGTGCTTGCTGCTTTTTTCCTGAGGGTAAAACCCATAACTGGCACATTGAACCCATCAAAAAAGATGGTTCCCTGCTTAGTGCTAGTCGTCGCTGCTTATCACCGGTTGAACGTCCCTATTCCCACAAAGGACCACCAGCAGATTGGAGACCATCGCGGCTTTACGGTCCTCATCGAGTTTGACCACTTCGTTTTCTTTGAGTTTGTCTAAAGCCATTTCCACGATGCTCACAGCACCTTCTACAATCATCTTTCGCGCATCAACGATGGCACTGGCCTGCTGTCTTTGAAGCATCACAGCGGCAATTTCCGGGGCATAGGCCAGATAGGTAATCCGGACCTCCAGGATTTCCAGACCCGCGTTTTCCACCTTTTCCTGAAGCTGTTTGCGGATTCGTTCCGCCACCACGGAGCTTGAACCGCGCAGACTACCCTCATCGGGAACACCATCGCCAGTGGTATCAATACCCGGGGCCACATCATAGGGGTAAATACGGACGATGTCCCTGACGGCACTATCGCATTGCAGGGAGAGGTATTCTTTATAGTTATCCACATTGAAAACAGCTTTCGCCGTGTCGATAACCCGCCACATAACGGCAACCCCGATCTCCACGGGATTCCCCAAGGCATCGTTTATTTTCTGCTTGGAATTGCTCAGAGTCTGGATCTTGAGGGAGATCTTCTTACCCGCCGGGTAATTGCTGGGAACATTTCCCGCAGCGGTGATGGTTGCCCCCGCCTGCTCCACATCGCCGCTTTGTCCCAATCGAGTATAGGCAGCCGGGTTTACAGCCACGGAGAAGGGATGAACATAATAGAAACCGGGTTCTCGGATCGTGCCAATATATTCCCCAAACAGGGTCAGAACCAACGCTTCTTGGGGCTTAATCACTTTCAACCCGAAAAAGGGAACAAAACCGACCACCAGCCATAGGATACCCAGGGCCAGAAGGGTACCTCCAATCCCGCTGGCTCCCCGTTCGATGAGGACACCACCGACGACAACTAAAGCAATGGCAACTAGATAAAGAAGAATGAAAAGCAACAACCAGGGCATACCGCGTCTTGCCTTCAGGGTTTTCTCCTGCATAGTCCCTCTCCCTTTCAAAATTAGACTGATATTTAAATCATAGCACAGGAAAACGAGGCTTCCAAGACGATGTGTCCCTGCTCCTTCCGTTACATCAAGACCTGTGCTACCATAGACTCAACACCTCATCCGCGCAGCCTATGGTCTCCGTGATTCTGTACCCTGGGGACCGTTTTGTAGAATATCCCCGTTCGGCCATTCCTGATACGGGTATTTACTGTAGAAAGTCTGACCTTTGCTGGGTTTTCGACCGCGTAGGGGCATGGAGAAGAGAGTCTATGGACAAAGATTATCTAGAACTGAAACAATGGCTTGAGGAAACAAAAGATGAACCTTTGGAGACAATGGCTGGATTCTTCGACGCCCGGATCGACTCCTACGAAGAACACATGGCCCGGTGGAAGGCGCACTACCAATGGATGGCTGACCTGTTGCCCACTTCTTTAAAAACCCTTTTGGATCTCGGCTGTGGAACAGGACTCGAGTTGGATTATATTCTCGCCCGCTTCCCCCACTTGGTGGTGGTGGGCATCGACCTGTCAGAAAGGATGCTAGCGCAGCTTCGAAAAAAACATGGGGATAAAAAGCTGTCCTTGGTCTGTGCCGACTATTTCACCTATGATCTAGGCCAGGAACGTTTCGATGCGGTGGTCTCCTTTCAAAGCCTGCATCATTATACTGCCGCCAAGAAGGAAGAGCTGTTCCGCAAGGTCCACCATTGTTTGAAACCGGGCGGCGTGTACCTAGAATGTGATTACATCGCCACCTCCCAGGCCATAGAAGAACTAGCCTTCTTTGAAGCCCAAAGGCGACGCCGACGGGATGGCATTAAAGACGAAGTCTTCGTCCACTTCGACACGCCCCTAACCCTTGAACATGAACTTGCCTGTATCCGCAAGGCTGGCTTCACGGTGGTGGAACTGGTGGGGTTTTTGCCAAAAGATCAGCATACAGCCATGATCAGGGCCATGAAGTAGGAATCCCAATCTGCAGCCGATCCTGCAAGAACAAAGCCGAAGACCGTGGCCTCACACAAGAGAAAAGTCTAACCCTCGGTCTGGTGCCCTAGAAGAAGGGGCACAAGCAGCCGGTCCGCCGGACCCGGGCCCGTGCCCCTGGTTTCTTGAAGTTTCCCCCTAGATAATCCCCAATTTTTCTCCTTGCCGGACAAAGGCCGCGATCCCGTAGTCCAAGTCTTCCTTACTGTGGGCTGCGGAGACCATGACCCGGATCCGCGCCTTGCCCTGGGGTACCGTAGGATAGACAATGGCCTGGGCAAAGACCCCTTCCTCGTCAACGAGCCCCTTACTAAGGGCCTGGGCGACGCCGGACTCTCCCAGCATCACCGGCGAAATGGGCGTTTCGGTGTCCCCAAGGACAAAGCCCGCCTCTTGGATCTTTGTCTGGAAGTACCGGGCATTATCCCAAAGCTTTTTCACCAGTTCATCGCTGCTTTCCAGTAGTTTCACCGCAGCAAGGCACGCCGCCACATCAGCGCTGGTTACGGCCGAAGAGAAGAGGAAGGGCCGCGCCCGTTGCTTGAGATAGTCCACCAGAAGCCTGCTTCCGGCCACGAAACCTCCAACAACGCCAAAGGCCTTGGATAAGGTCCCTACCTCCACATCCACTTCTCCGTGGAGGTCAAAGTGGTCTACGATTCCCCGGCCGTGGCTCCCCAGCACCCCTTCGCCGTGGGCATCGTCCACCATGGTGATCGCCCCGTATTTCTTCGCTAAACGAACAATCTCCGGCAAGGGAGCCAGGTCACCATCCATACTGAAAACTCCATCGGTAACCACCAGTACCCGCCGTCCTTGATACTCCTGGAGTAGTTTCTCCAAGGCTTCCATATCCCGGTGGGGATATACCTTGATGGTAGCCCGGCTTAACCGACATCCGTCAATGATGCTGGCGTGATTCAATTCATCACTCAGGATCACATCCTCCTTGCCCACCAGGGCCGGAATCACCGCCAAGTTGGCGTTGAACCCCGATTGGAAGGAAAGGACAGCCTCCGCCCTTTTGAAGCGGGCCAGGGCCTCTTCCAGCTCTGTATGGAGGGAATTTGTCCCTGCAATGGATCGCACTGCCCCGGGGCCCACCCCGTATTCTTCGATGGCCTTGATGGCCGCTTCCTTCAAGGCGGGATGATTGGCCAAACCCAGATAGTTGTTGGAACAAAGGTTCAACATCCTCCGTCCCTTGATCTGCACCCATGGTCCCTGGGCTCCCTCAATCACCCGGATGTGGTTGTATAACTTGCTTTCCTCCAGTTTCGCCAGTTCTTCCTGCAAGAATCCCAGTGGCATATTTCTCCCCCCTAGTCTAATTCTAAGGTTACTTTCCCACAGACCCCTTGGGCCATCAGTTCCATCCCTTGCTCCCATTGGGAGAAGGACAACCGATGGGTAACCACCGAGGCCAAGTCAAAGCCAGCCAGTACCAAACGCTCCATGGCGTACCAGTTTTCAAAGACCCGACGACCGTTGATCCCCAAAAGCGTCAGCTGCTTGAAAATGATCTCAGAAAGGTTCAGCTGGATCTCTTTTCCCGGGATCCCCAGTAAAGAGACTCCGCCACCGGGGGTCACCGCGGCGATCCCTGAGCGGATCGCGGACTCGTTTCCAGACATCTCGAGGAAAAGATCCACCCCTGTTCCCGAAGTAAGCTCCATCACTTTCTCCACCACGTCCACTTCCAGGGGATTAAGGACAACGTCGGCGCCAAGTTTTTCTGCCAATTGTCGACGGTAGGCATTGGTCTCCGTAGCAATGACCGGACTAGCCCCAAACCATTTGGCCAACATCACACAAAGCACCCCGATGGGGCCGCAGCCCGCCACCAGGACACTCCTTGCCCCTAAGTTCCAGCACATGGTGGAGTGCACCGCGTTGCCAAAGGGATCGAAGACGCTGGCCAAGCTGGGATCTAAGTCCGGGTGCAGTTTCCATAGATTCTGTGCGGGCAATACCACGTAATCGGCAAAACAGCCGTCGCGGTCCACGCCAATGATCTGGGCATGCCGGCAGATATGCTTCTTCCCGGTCCGACACTGGTAACACTGTCCGCACCAAAGATGTCCCTCGGCCGATACCCAGTCGCCTTCTTTAACGTTTTCCACTCCCTGCCCCAGTTTTACCACTTGGCCACTTAATTCGTGGCCAATGGTCACCGGTGGTTTGATTCTGTTCTGGGCCCATTGGTCCCAGGTGTAAATGTGGAGATCCGTCCCGCAGATGGATGCATATTTAACTTTCACTAAGACTTCACCAACTCCTGGTTCAGGAATCGGTTTGTCTATTAACTCCAGACCCGGTCCGGATCGGGTCTTCACCAAAGCCCGCATCATTCTAGGTATCCTCCTTGTGTTCATCTTGTATACAAGTTGCGGCAAAAAATATACATCTAGACATTCCCTACCATTTTCGCCATGAACAGCATGGCGTCCACCATCCTCTCCACATGTTGGGCCATTAAGCTTCCAGCGGCTTCCGCGTCCTTCTCCACCATGGTCTTGAAGATCCGGTTGTGATCCTCGTACATAACCACAATGCTGTCCGGAACCGATCTGATGTAGCTACGATAGGACTTCTCACACAAGGGATCTACCAGGGTGATGAGTACTTGTTCCAATCGGCGGTTACCCGCGGTCTTGATCAATTCCTCATGCCACTGTCGCTCCAAATCGTAAAACAGACCGATTTCCTCCGTCTCCATGGCCTCCGCCATACGGGCCAGATGCTCCGCCAGTTCCTTTCGGCGTTCCGCGGTCAAGTGCACCGTGGCGGCCCGGACTGCGTAGGCCTCCAATACTTGGCGGATTCTCGTAACTTCCACCGCTTCGGTAAAATTGGCCGCCCGCACCAAAGCCCCCTTCTTCGGCAGGTTGCTCACCAGTTGATCCTGTTCTAAACGTTGAAGCGCATCCCGCACCGGGGTACGACTGACCCCATAATCCTTGGCTAGCTGACCTTGGCTGAGGAGGGTACCGGGTGCGATCTCGCCGGTAATGATCCGCCTTTTAAGATCTTCATATATATGTTCCGAATACAACCCGTTGTTGCGCGAATGACTCATTGAACTCCTAAACACCCTTTTGAAATGTGGAAAGCCCTTACATAATACATTACGACATCATGCGACAATTTCCTTCCTTTCCAGAGAAATCCCTTCTGGAACCTACTTTATCTAGGTACTAACCGCTGGACTAGGGCCACCAAGAAGGGGAACAACGGTAACGCGGCCAACACCGTCAACAAATTGAACAACATTTGGAAGCTAGCCACTTGTACGGCGATGTGGGAGCTGATCGCCTCCACCCCACTGACTAAGGGGCCTAGGAAGGGCCAGGCAATAAGTATACTGAAGAGATTGAATACCAGGTGGCCCACAGCCGTCTGCCGGGCAGCGGTGTCGGTTCCGATGGAAGCCAACAGCGCGGTAACACAGGTTCCCACATTACTGCCCATAATGAACAAGGCGGCAGAAGTCAGGCCCACCAGTCCCTCTTTGGCCAGGGCCATCACAATCCCAGTGAATACACTGCTACTCTGCAACAGGGCGGTGGCCACGGTCCCGGTCAGAAGACCGAAAAGCTGATTCTGAGCAGACATTTCAAGCACCCGGGCAATATATTCCCATTCCCCCAAGGGTGCACTGCCATAACCCATAATCTGCATTCCTAACAGGATTAAACCGCACCCCACCAGGATCAGGCCGGCGGTATAGCTGCGGCCTTGGCGGTGCCAGATGATAAGCAACAACCCTGCCAAGAGGCTCCAAAAACCCAGTTCCCCCACGGAAAGCGCCATAATGAATCCGGTGAGGGTGGTTCCAATGTTTGCCCCCAGGGTGATGGCAAAGGCGTTATGAAAGGTGATCACCCCGGCCTCGGTCATGCTTACCAGCATCACCGTCACCGCCGAGGAGCTTTGGATCAAGGCGGTGACCACCATACCCAGGAGCACCCCCAAGCAAGGATGCACTCCGGCATAGCTTAGCAATCGGTGGACCCTTCCTTCGGCTTGCAGCTTCAGTCCGGTAGACATGATCCGTACACCAACAAACAACAAGGCCACACCCACCGCAAACAGTGCCATCGCCCGACCGACCATTGGTGTCCCTCCTTGCCTCTCCTCAAGGAAGCTTATGCAACACCTCCGCGACCTAGAAGTGCAAGCATAGATTCCAGGGAAAAAGACAAGCTAAAGGCGAGGAAGGGGAAAGAGAAACATGGATCTAAAGACCGGCACATTGGCACTGCTAATCGCCGCCGCATCGGGCATTCTCATGGCTTTGCAGGGCTCATTGAACTCGGGACTGGGTAAAGCCCACGGGCTCTGGCAGGCCACCTTCTATGTGCATGTGGTGGGGTTAGCCTTTATCAGTATACTGCTTTTTGGCTTTCGCCTGCAGGAGGGTAGTATCTTCGACCTGGGAAAAGCCCCTTGGTATTTGTATCTAGGTGGGATCCTGGGAGTGGGCATCACCTATACGGTGGTACGGAGCATCTCCCAGATCGGTGTGGCCCTAGCCACCACGGCCATTATCATCGGCCAGGTGTTGACCGCCTCCCTCATCGACCATCTGGGCCTGTTTGGTCTGGAACGGGTACCCTTTACCTGGTACCGGGTGGTGGGGACCGCCCTTTTGGCCCTGGGTGGTTGGTTCATGTTAAAGAACTAGATGGGCTACCAGACCCCCCAAGAGGATGGCAGTCCCAAGGGTGCCAAGGAAAATGAGGCTTCCCTGCCTTGTGCCCCGCTCCTTGAAGAGCACCAACATGGAGGCAAGGCAAGGCACAAAAAAGGTGATGGTGATCACCGCCACCAACTGTTGCCCTGGGGACAGCTGGAGGGAATACAGACCCACCGCCCCAAAATCCCTGCGCAACAACCCCAGGATCAGGGGTACGGTACTCTCTTTGGGCAACATCAACCACCGGGTGGTAATGGGAGAAAGGAGCCACTCCAGTAGGGACATCAGACCCAGCCAATCCAAAAGACTGATAAGTAACATGGCCAAAAGGAACAAAGGGCCCGCATCCCGTAAGAAGGCCAAAGAACGATGGGTGGCCTTCTGGAGCACATTCCAGATCCTTGGCCAGCGCAAAGGCGGCAGATCAATGAGCAGGTGGGTAGACCGCCCCGGCAGCCGCCAGGCCAGCACAGCTCCAGCCAGAAGGAAAATCGCGGTGCTCAGTCCTAGATAAAATAACACCGCCCGCAGTCCCAAGGGTACAAGCATAATTATGATAATCCCTAGGGTGGACGAACAGGGAATAGCCAGGCACAGCAAGATCGTAGCGATGGTCTGCTCCCGTCGGGAGTTTAGAATCCGGGTGCTGATCAGAGCCATGGTCACACAACCAAAACCCAGGAGCAGAGGGATCACTGCCTTACCATTCAATCCCAGCTTGGTCAAGGCCCGGTCCGCCAGCACCGCCACCCGGGGCAAGTACCCCGAGTCTTCCAAAAGGCCCAGCACCAACTGAAAGCCAATCACTAACGGCAACAGTAACCCGAAAAGATAGGTCACGGCGGTCGTCAGGACCCCATAGGGACCGACCAGAAGCTTTCCCAGCAGCGATTGGGGGGAAACCAACTGATGTACGTGGCTGGCTATCCAGGGTTCGTAGATCCCTTGAAAGACTTTCTCTTGGAGGAAGTCCACCGCCCCCTGGGCTACAACTACACCCACAAGATAGTAAAGGAGCCCCAGGGCCACCAAAAGGAATGGAAAACCAGTGGCCGGTTGGGTCAACAGGCGGTCCAACAAAGGTCGCTTGGGTACCTGGCCGTGGGTCCACTGCACACACTGCCCAACCAACCGGTCCACCCGCCGGCGACGGGCCATGTAAATGCGTTCCTTACAGTCTGGCTTCACCCCGTATCTTTCCGTAAGGACAGGATCCCCCTCCAAGACTAGCAACGCTTCCCGGGGACTTCTTATGGCAGGGCATTGTCTATGCAACTGGTCGAGCTGGGTCTGCAGCCAGGGGTCCCTCCGCCCCCGGCGGGGACGGGCCAATTCGGTCCGCAACTGGTCGATACCTTCCCCCCGGATCGCCACCAAGGGCACCACCGGGATCCCTAACAGGTTAGAAAGCTTTGCCATATCAATTTTCATGCCGGCTTGCTCTAGCTCATCCATCATGTTAAGGGCAAGGACCATAGGTACACCTAGATCGACAAGCTGTAAGGTAAGGAAAAGGTCCCGCTGCAACCTGACCGCGTCCACCACGTTGACCACACAGTCAGCCTGCAGGATGATTTCCCTAGCCACCCGTTCTTCATCGTTGAGCATGGACAGTCCATAGATACCTGGGGTATCTATCAGAAGGTCCCCACCATAGGCAGCTCGATGCACGTCTACTGTGGTGCCAGGATAATTGGAGACCTCCACATACATCCCGGTGAGGGCGTGAAAGACCGCTGATTTACCGGCATTGGGATTTCCCACCAACGCGATCCATCTCGACTGGGAAAACTTGCGCACAATTGGCCACCCCGTCAAGGTGATAAGCCACCTCGATTTTTCGGGCCAGTTCATGACCGATGGCCAATTGCTGCCTATACCGGGAGATGATCACCGGACCTTTGGTGAGGACATAGTCGCAATGGATCACAGCTCCCTCACCGATCCCAAAGCGCAAGGCCTGATCCCGCAACCAGGGATCCCCGATCCGCCGAATCCGATAGAACAACCCCGGCGTGGCCTGGACCAGCTTCATCTGTCTCACCACCAACTTACACCGTCAGTATATGAGACATCATCACCAAAGGAGCCATCGGTCATTTTCTCCGCCCATAGAATTCTATGACCAATTGGACCAAACATGAATAGAAGCAAAGGGGTATTTGTCCTAGAAGGCAGGCAGGGTCATACCCGGCTGCAGCATGGGATCGAGGTAGTCGTTGGGATCTGTACTCAACAGGCGCACAATCTCCGCCTGGCCGCCGGCCCCCCTTTGGACCACCACCTCCACCCCCCGATACTGCATCGACCACAACTGTTGCTTCTCCACCCCTTGGTACTGCTCTGGAAAGATCACGTGTGCGGGAACGATGGTATACAACACGGGATCACCCCCCTAGACCAACACCGGGTCACTGGACTTCTCCTTTTCCCTTTGGGCAATCAACAGCTCCAGATGGTTCAGGGCATCCTTCAGTCCCCCCACCTGGTCAATGAGCCCCACTTCCACCGCGTCCTTACCGATGAGCACCGTACCCACATCCTGGACCAAATCCCCGGTCCGGAACATGAGTTCCCGCAGTTTCGCCTCTTCGATTCTGGAATGTTCAATAAGGAAGCGGATCACCCGATCCTGCATCTTGTCCAGATACTCGTAGGTTTGGGGCACGCCAATGACAAACCCCGTCAGCCGGATGGGATGGATGGTGATAGTGGCAGTGTCCGCGATGAAGGAATAATCAGCGGCTACCGCGATAGGGGCCCCGATGGAATGGCCACCCCCCAGCACCAAGGATACGGTTGGTTTGGAAATGCTTTCGATCATCTCGGCGATGGCTAGACCCGCCTCGATATCTCCCCCGACGGTATTTAGGATCACCAAAAGGCCCTTGATGTTTTTGTTCTGCTCAATGGCCACCAGTTGGGGAATCACGTGTTCGTACTTCGTCGTCTTGTTGTTAGGGGGTAGAATGAGGTGCCCTTCAATTTGCCCAACGATACTAAGACACTGGATTTCGCTCGGCATCTTCGGTGGGGGTGCGGGTTGTCCGAACTGCACGATGCTGTCTATCTGCGCATTGGGCCCCCGTCCCGGCGCAGGGACCGGCTTCGCTTCCGGCGGGGTGGGTTGCTCCGCTGGTTGCTGCTGCAAGAAAAACGAGGAATCAGTCACTGGCACGACTTCCCTTCTGTGGTGTCTTCACCTTTTAGTATGACACGGCACAAAAGGGGTTATTAGTGGGAGAAAAAACCGCTCCTAGGCTGTAAGGATGAGAATCCATCCTTACGCCTAGGAGGTCCAGCTACACTTCCATGATAATGGGCAGAATCATGGGGCGCCGCTTGATGCGTCCGTACAGGTACTGGGACAGATCCGAACGAATCTCTTCCTTGATGGGGCCCCACTCCAAAATGCCGTTGAGGGTGCACCGTTGCATAATGTCGGTAGCCCGCTGCTGGATCTCTTCCAAGAACTTCTCCGACTCCCGGACGTAGACAAAGCCACGGGTAATAATATCCGGGCCCGCCACCACGGTACCCGTCTGCCGGTCGATGGTGACCACCACCACCAGGATACCATCCTGGGACAACTGCTGGCGGTCCCGCAGCACGATGTTCCCCACATCGCCTACGCCCAACCCGTCCACATAAACGGGATCGCATTTGACCTGTCCGGCCTTCTGCAGCACACCATCCTTGATCTGCCAGACCTCGCCCTTATCCATGATCACGATGTTATCCGGGGGAATCCCCACACTCATCCCTAACCGAGCATGGGTGAAGAGCATCCGGTGTTCACCGTGGATGGGGAAGAAATACTTCGGACGGCACAAATTGAGCAACAGCTTCAATTCTTCCTGGCTAGCGTGCCCGGAGACGTGCACACCGGACACCGAATGGTAGATCACTTCAGCGCCTTGCCGGAAGAGATAGTCAATGGTCCGGCCGATCATCTTCTCATTCCCAGGGATGGGGTTAGCGGAAACCACCACCGTATCCCCCGGGTAGATCTCCAACTGTCGATGGTTACTCATCGCCATCCTGGTCAGGGCGGACATCGGCTCCCCTTGGCTTCCGGTGGTGATGATGGTCAGCTGCTGGGGTGGATAATCATCCACTTCACCGATGTCAATCAGGATCTCCTCGGGTAGATTCAGATAACCCAAGTTCTTTGCAATGGTAACCACATTGACCATGGAACGACCCACCAGGCCAATCTTGCGGTCGAACTTGATCGAGGCATCGATCACCTGCTGAATCCGGTGCACGTTGGAGGCAAAGGTCGCCACCAGCACCCGGCCTTCGGCCTTGCGAAAGATGTCATTGAAGGTCTCCGTCAGGGCCCGCTCCGAGAGGGTATACCCCGGCCGCTCCGCGTTGGTACTATCGGAAAGTACCGCCAAAACACCTTCTTTACCCAGTTCCGCTAACCGGTGATAATCAGCCACCTTGCCATCAATAGGCGTCTGGTCAAACTTGAAGTCACTACAATGAATTACCACACCTTCCGGTGTGGTAACAGCAATAGCCACCACATCGGGAATGCTGTGGTTCACATGGATAAACTCCACCGTAAACCACGAACCCACCTGTACCTGATCCCCTGCCTGGACGCAGATCAGGGTGGCGTCCTCCGCCATGCCAAATTCCATCAATTTGCTTTCCAGAAGACCCAAGGTCAACCTAGTCCCATAGATGGGCACCTCAGGGATCTCCCTAAGTACATAGGGCACCGCCCCAATATGGTCCTCGTGACCGTGGGTCAAGAAGACACCCCGTAACCTGTCTCGATTCTCCTTTAGGTAAGAAATATCCGGAATAACCAGATCAATACCTAGCATATCGTCATCGGGAAACATTACCCCGGCGTCTACCAAGATCAGATCCTCATCGTATTCGTAAACGAACATATTTTTACCAATCTCGCCGACTCCGCCGAGGGGTATAATTGAGAGCGCACGATCTCCCCTCGCCATATAAGCACACCTCCACATATTTCTGCTAATCCGTTTTTGGACGCACCGCACCTGATTTTTACTGGGCTGCAACTTGTAGGTCAAGAACAGGCGGGCGTTACTTGACCTGGCTGTTGTCCAAATAAAACAAAAGAAAGCTAGCCGTCCGAGGATCTTACTGCAATTATACTCGATCAACATCAGACTGACAAGGGAAACTGGCAGGTTAATTATTTCCAAGGAAATTGGCAGCCTGGGACCTGTCCTTCCCATTTCCGGCCAGAAGACAATATATTACCACTGGATAGACCCAGGCGGATCAATCCTCATCAACAAAACCGCGCTATTCCACCAACACCCTAAGAAAATGTTTCCCCCACATCTAGGGCTTGGACACTTTGCCGTTACAATATCGTGATTTACCCCATGGCAGTTTATGCCTTCCAAGGGGCCCGAAACACTTCCGGGCTAAACCGAGGAGATTGTAGAGGACCACCAGCAGTAGAATAGAAGAGGCCTGAAAAACCTGGACAATTCGCTAAAGGCTTTGCTAGTCTTGGGAAGCCCAAGAGGCGGGAAATGCCCGCCTCTAGAAGTCGATCAAACCAACCTTCTTCAACGCTTCCTTGATCACAGTCACCTGCTCAGCGGAGGGCTCCTGTAAAGGTGGGCGCAACGAGCCCACGTCACCGCCAAGAAGATTTACCGCGGTCTTCACCGGTATAGGATTGGTGGTAACGAACATCGCCTCGAAAAGGGGCACCAGCTTTCTGTTCACTTCAGCGGCTTCCTTGACTTTGCCCGCCAGGAAAAGATCGATCATCTCGCGAATACTATGACCCACCACATGGGCCGCCACACTGACTACCCCGACGCCTCCTACACTCAACACCGGCAACGTCAGATTGTCATCGCCGCTGTATATGTAGAAGTCGTCGGGGGTCATTTGGTAAATCCTTGCCACCTGCCCTAAATTGCCCGAGGCCTCCTTGATCGCTACAATGTTTTCGATCTCCGCCAACCTCGCCACTGTCTCCGGCAACAGGTTCACCGAAGTGCGGCTGGGGACATTATATAGCATAATCGGCAATTCCGTTTCCGCAGCAATCATTTTGAAATGACTATACAGGGCTGACTGCGGCGGTTTGTTGTAATAGGGGGTCACCAACATGATCCCATCGATGCCCACTTTTTCCGCCGTCTTTGTAAGCTCAATGGTCTCCTGCGTGCAGTAGGAACCAGTACCGGCCAGGACCACACCGCGACCGCCCACGGCTTCCACCACTGCTTTGAACAGGCTCACCTTTTCATCAAAGGTGAGGGTTGGGGATTCACCCGTGGTCCCGGAGACAACGATCCCATCTGAACCGCAATCCAGAAGCCGCGAAGCCAGCTCCGCGGCTTTATCGTAGTCTACTGCGCCTCCTTCCTTAAATGGAGTGACCATCGCAGTCAGTAAATGACCAAAGCCTTGCAAACTACTCAACTCCCTCGCACATTCGTGCTACCTAGGTGAAACTTGTCATGTAGAGCCCGAACCGCTTTCATGTAATCCTTCTCTTCCACCAAGCAGGAGATGCTGGCATGGGAATCGCTGGTGTGATACACCCGCACATCGGTCTCATGCAAGGCCTCGACAATTCTGGCCATTACACCAGGCACACCCCGCATCCCTGCACCCACACAGGACACCTTGGCATATCCTGCCTTCACTTTAACGTTAAAACTCAATTCCCTTAATCTGTTCTCCACCGCTTCAGCTTCTTCCTGTCGGACACAGAATCCCACCAGAGTCGGCGACAGGAAGATCAGGTCCACACTAACACCTAATTCCGCCACATTCTGGAATAGTTGTCGAGCCTGCTCCATGCTGATCTCTTGATCATGCGCGGGAATCACGCTGACTAGGGCTAGCCCTGTAATCTGGGTCACCGCGCCCACAGGACGATCGGCCCGGATCTCCACGGGGCCATCCCCCGGACCATCCCAGATTACTGTACCGGCACCGGCTTTGTCGGTGGCTCGGATGATCAAGGGGATCCGCCCCGCCGCAGCAATCTCCACCGCCCGGGGATGGATTACCCGGGCCCCCAGCTGTGCCAGTTCCGCCACCTCACGGTAAGTGGTGCTAGGAACCAACTGGGCATCGGGGACGATCCGCGGATCCGCGGTCAAGATCCCGTCCACATCGGTGAAGATGTAGATCGCCTTAGCCCCCAAGGCCACGCCCAGGGCTGCGGCGGTGGTATCACTGCCACCCCGCCCGAGGGTGGTGATCTCCTGGTTGGGGGTCACCCCCTGAAAACCAGCCACCACCACAACTCGGCCCTTCTTCAGTTCCTCCAAGATACCTTTAGGCCGCACCTCGACGATGCGGGCATTGCCAAACTCATTGTCCGTGATAATCCCCGCTTGACCACCGGTCAAGGGGACTGCTTCCAGCCCCCGCTCGGTGAGCAGCTGGGCCATGAGGCTGGCCGAAATAAGTTCCCCACAGGAGAGCAGTAAATCCAGGACCCGCCTATCAGGTCGCTGGGTAATCCCTGACATCAAGTCCAGGAGGGTGTCCGTGGCATAGGCCGATCCCCGCCGACCCATGGCAGAAACCACAACCACCACTTGATCGCCAGCGGCTTTGGCTTCCTTGACCCGCTCCACGGCCTGCTCCCGCATCGCTTCCGAAGCCAGGGAAGTGCCACCAAATTTCAGGACGACAATGGCCATGTTGCCTCTCTCCCCAGAAAAATCAGATCAAGCCGTTACTCACCATATACTCCCCAACCTGCACCGCGTTTAACGCCGCACCTTTCCGGATCTGGTCCCCCACCAACCACAGGTTGATGGCCCGTGGATGGGAGTTATCCACCCGGATCCGACCTACGTAAACCTCATCCTTACCCGTCACATCCAAAGGCATGGGATACTTGAAGTTCTCCGGATCGTCCCACACCACCACACCGGGGAAGCCCGCCAATAGTTCCCGCACCTTCCCCAGATCAACCTCTTGCTTAAACTCGACGTTCACAGACTCGGAGTGGCTCCTGAGCACAGGCACCCGGACAGTGGTGGCGGTAATCCGCATGTCGGGCGCATGGAGGATCTTCTGGGTCTCCCGCACCATTTTCCACTCTTCCTTGGTGTAGCCCAATTCATCAAAGACGTCGATCTGCGGGATCAGGTTAAAATGCATCTGGTAATGGCGCTCCGCCGCCACAAAGGGGAAGCAACTAGAGACCACTTCTTCACCCGCGGCCCAAGCCCGCACCTGTTTGCATAGATCATCCATAGCCTTGGCCCCTACCCCGGAAACCGCCTGGTAGGTCGACACCACCACCCGCTCGATACCATAGTACCGGTGCAGTGGTGCCAATGCCATCACCATCAGGATCGTAGAGCAGTTGGGATTGGCAATCAGCTTCGTCTCCGGAGTAATATCAGTGGCGTTCACCTCAGGTACCACCAAAGGCACACCTTCGTCTAAACGGAAGGCACTGGTGTTGTCGATAACAACCGCCCCCCGACTAAGCGCCTCCGGAGCATATTGCTTGCTAACGCTACCTCCGGCGCAGAAAAAGGCCAAATCTACATTTTCAAAGGCCTCGGGACTCACCGCTTCCACCGTAAGTTCTTCATCGCCAAAGGGAATCTTCAACCCGGCGGACCGAGGAGAGGCGAGAAGCTTTAAGCTATCCAAGGGGAAATCCCGTTCTTTCAGGATACCAAGAAGTTCCTGCCCTACGGCCCCTGTCGCTCCGAGAATCGCTGCCCGTACTTTTCGCATGATAGCCCTCCTTAAATCGTTAATTACACACTCGCTGCGGATATTCCTGTATTCAACTGATGATCACCGGTTGCAACTGTTTTCCTTGTAATGCCGCTTCCAAGGTGGCCGGGATAAGACTGACCTCCGCCACGAGGGAACGGGGCTTCCCCTCGGGGTCATCCTGCCGGAAGGGGACAAAATACACATTCGGCATATTCAGCGCCCGCCCCAGGTTCACGGCGTTGTTGCCCAACCCATCATTGGTGGAGATGGAGATCACCACCGGCCGACGATTCCGCAACTGGGATTTCATGGCCATCAGCACCGGGGTATCGGTGATCCCGTTGGCAAACTTCGCCAAGGTGTTGCCGGTGCAGGGCGCCACGATCACAATGTCCAGTAACCCCTTCGGCCCGATGGGTTCGGCCTGTATAATACTATCAATGGGTGGCTTTCCGGTCAATGAGGTTAGGGTTTCCAGCAGGGAGTTGGCTGTGCCGAACCGGGTATCCAAAGTCTTCACCGACGGCGACACAATGGGAACAACATCTGCATTCAACTCAATCAACCGACGAAGCTCCTTGAGAACGGCGTCTATGGTACAGAATGAACCGGTCAAAGCAAAACCAATTCGTACACCGGTAAAATCCATCTACGTGCACCCCCGGATATAAGTGCACGGAGCATCCAGGTTAGCTGAGGTAGTCCCTAATTGCCCGCATCACGCCCTGGGCCATAATCTCCCCGGCGGTCTTGGGCGCCACTTTACCCGGCAACCCCAGGGCCAAGATCGCTTCAATGCCCAGCCGTTCTGCAGCCTTGAAATCCGTGCCACCGGGACTGGAGGCGATATCGATCACCAAGGTGTCTGGATTCATTCGGGTTAGCACACTTTCGGTCAACACCAAGGCCGGCACTGTATTGAAAACCACATCAGCATCGATGACAGCATCGTACAGTCCTTCGAAACCGCAGGCCACAACGCCCATTTCCTGGGCCCGCGCCTGCTGCCCGGTGTTCCTGGCCACCACAGTGGTCCGTGCCCCTAGGGAATGTAACACGCGGGCCAAAGTCTGGGCACAACGGCCAAAGCCTAACACAACAGCTTTACAACCATGAATGGTAATGGGCAATTTCTCCATGGCCAGAGCCACGGCCCCCTCCGCGGTGGGTATGGAATTGAGGATGGCCACCGCATCATCCTCGGCCAGTTCCACCAGATGGATGCAAAGCTGTTGGGCGGCGCTTCTGACCACGGGCTGAGCATAGCCAATAATGAGTAAAGAACCGGATAACACTCCGGACAATCCTTCAGCGTCTAGCATGATCACAGATCCATCGGGTACTGCCTTGATCCGTCCCCGTTGATCGGTATTACTCATGGGTGCCACAAAAACCCGGCTGGAAGCGATCGCCTCTTTAAGCGAAACATGTGGACACTGGGGAAACTGGGCGTGCTCATAGCCTACTAGTAAGACGTTGGCACCGGCTTTCAACAGCCACTGGACCACGATGTACTCTCGGGCATCTCCACCTAGGACGGCTACTGGAATGCCATCTAAAGCAATACCCATGCACACATCCCCTTTCAAAGCCTGGTCCTCCGTGCTTACTAGTAATATATGCGGGCCCGATTACCCATGTTAATCGGCAAAGAGCAAGTTCTCAAGCCCATAGACCAGTTCATCCAACTCCAAGACCTTTCGCACTGCCAGCATCACCCCCGGCATAAAGGATTCCCGGCTGGTGGAATCATGGCGCAGGGTCAGGATCTGTCCGCTGCCACCGAAGATCACTTCCTGATGGGCAATCAAGCCCGGCAGCCGCACACTGTGAATATTGATCCCCTCCAGCTGACCGCCCCGGACACCACACAGCTTCTCTTCACTGGGATCTTCATTAGCCACTTGGCCCCGGGCCGCGGCCATCATCTGCGCTGTCTTGATCGCGGTACCGGAAGGGGCGTCCTTCTTCTGGTTATGGTGCAACTCGATAATCTCCGCATGGGGAAAATAACGGCTGGCGACCTTGGCAAACTGCATCAGGAGGATGGCTCCAATGGCAAAGTTGGGGGCAATGATGGCACCAAGACCGGCGTTTTTCACCCACCGGCGGACATCCGCCAAATCCTCCATACTCATACCCGTGGTGCCCACCACCGGTCGCACCCCTTGGTCCAAGGCGGTGTGGATATTCTTCTTCACCACCGCAGGTTCCGTAAAGTCCACCAGTACTTGGGCTTGTCCCAGGCCCGCCGCGGGATCCACCGCAATGGTTACGCCCAAGGCACCTATCCCGGCCACTTCCCCCGCGTCCTTTCCTGCGGCCTTGGGATCAAAGGCGGCCACCAACTCCATGTCCGGCTCCCGGGTGAGGGCCCGGACCACTTCCTGTCCCATCTTTCCGGCAGCTCCACTCACTGCCACCCTGATCTTCGACAAAGTATCTCCTCCCATATCGAGGTACAACAAAAAGCGGTTGGCACATCTCACCAACCGCATACACAGTCCTGGCGAGATAGCTCTCCATTGAAACAATGGCAGTCCTAAGGTTATTCACCTTAAGCCCAGCATCTAACTTGGATTTAAGTTAGACACTTCGGCGGTTCCCCCTTTCCCCCCGGTGCTTCGATGAAATCCCATCCTACCCGAGGGTACTCTTGAGTCCCGCGCCTCTATCTCTGAACTCATCAAGGGCTTTTATCTTTACCCTCTATACCTCGATTTATAGCTATATTATACATGCATTACGGATAAAGTCAAAGGCAACGAAAAACCCAATGTAATGCGCCCTCTAAGGATCATGCAATACCGATATAAAAGCCGTACATACTCCGTCTTCACACCAAACTCTTTTGAGAAACGATTAATCAACATTTCACAATAGCCACTCAGAGCTCCAACCATCGTATAGGTTAATACGTCGCTCGCATCTTCGCTCTGTTCGGGTTCTTGCCTCCTTGTGTCTATCCGCAACGATATGAAGGCAATACCTAGGATAACTAGTAAGACAACCAATCCGGGAAGTAGTGTTTTTCTGGGGTCCATAGCGTCACTCCTTCGATAGCAGTAAAGATCGGCACCATTCAAGGTACACCAGGAAACACCGAAAACGTTATCCGGCATTGCTATACTAGACTACACCGTTCAGTCAAGGGTGCATTGAACGAGTATCTGCTATCTACTGGATTGATCAGCTATACCCCAGAGGTTCATTCTAGCCAGGCATGGTCATGGGATCCTAGGAGGACCATCCGCAATGGACGGTCTCCATACCATCCCACCAGCAGCAGGAAGGCGTTTCTCTAACCATCTTCCCGGATGGTTGTGGAATGCTTCCCTATGACATATCACAAATTCAGCAGATGCTTTCCAACGGCAAAACCATATTCCACCAAGGCCCCCCGCAATTCCAAAGGACAACGGGACATTTTTCCGGGCACTTCAAAATTCAACACCCAAGGCTGCTCCCGGAGAACACCGACAACAGCCGCCCAGTCTACTTGCCCGCGATATGGATAAAGATGGTCGTCAGCCTGCCCAAGATTGTCGGAGATATGGGTGGCCACAATGCGGGATTTCACGAGCGCCATTTCTTCCGCCTGGTTCGGACTACTGAGCTCACCGTGGCTGGTATCCCAGCAGACCCCAAAGGCCTCTTCAGGAAACTGCTGCAGCAAGACCAAAAGCTCGCTTCACCTCATTCCAAATCGGCCTTTAAACATATTCTCCACAGCAATCCCCACCCCACGGGCAGTGGCTGCGTCCACCAATTCTGTGAAGTACTGCTGGTTGGTCCGAACACACTCCTCATCCAGAGCATCCCGCCCTGCCCATTGGGGTAGGGTCACTGGATGCACGACCACCCATCTGGCACCCAGAATCGCAGCTGCGTCGACGGCCGTCAACATGTGCGGCAAAAGCTCCTCGGGTGGTAACCCATTCATGATTGGCGCATGAAGTTTGAAATCTTCTTCCGGCACTAGTTACCTTGTGTGCGATCCTTTCTAATCGGGCCGGATTCCTTCCACTATTAACCCATTTTCCCAAGTGCGTACAACCAAACTCAAACACAGGAAAACTGCTGTCCAATAGCCGTTCCAGCGCCTCTTCGGGGTCCAAGTCTGCGTACATATCGGTCCACATGGACAAACGCGTCTCCACTAAGGTCCCTTCTTTCCTGGATGTCTGTATCAGAACAAACCGAAAAACTAAGCCAATGCCCTCTTACCGGAGAGACATTTTTCTCCGAAAAGCTGCCCACCTCCCAAAAAAATCAGTTTCCGTCTTCCTTTTTGTCTTCCTTCCCGTCTCCTCTAGTCACCCCTTTGACCTAGGCCTGATCCCCTCCCCGCTTGGGCATGGTTGTGATCGTCTGTGCATTACCGTTTCTCCAAGGGCGTCTAGAAGTAGCTCTTGCAGATATGGGAAACCTTTGCAAAACACTGCTACCGGTTCATGAACATAACAGGGTGCTAGGGTATGCCTTATTAGTTACCACCGTTGTTGAACGATCGAGAAGACACCTTCATGGCCTTAGCGTAAGAAACCGTAGAAAGTCCTCTCTCATCTGCAGCGGGGATCCCTCGCGCCCTTTTATTGTCTAGTGATCGCCAAAGGAACTCCGAGGGATCCCCTCGTTCAAACTTACGGCCAATGCCGAGAAATCCTCTATTAAGCCCTTTTCCTATTCCTCAATGGCCGCCCGTTGCTGATTGATCTGCCGAATGACCTCCTTGTCAAACTTCGGCTCCCGCCCATAGGTATACAGCCCATTCATCTCCTGCTCCACATCATACAATTGTGTATAACAAAAACCAGCCACTAGAGGGTTATTGAGCAAGGCCTCGGTCAATCCCTTATATCGGGCCAGGAATTCCTCCTTGTCCTTCGGCCGCCGACCATAGCCCCAACCCTCATCACCTGTATCACTCCACCAAATCCCGCCATATTCACTGACGAAATACGGTTGACCGCCATATTTCTGGCGATCGGGGAAGGTCACATAGACCTCGCCAGTCTCCGCCACCTTCTGGTAACGCTTCGCAAACACCTCCACATCCTGTTCGTAGTCATGGATGTCGAAAATATCGGTGACCACATGGTAATTACCAGAGGTATCAATTACAGGCCGGGTGGGATCTAGCTGCTTTGTCACCAGGTAGATGTTCCGCAGCACCTCATTGTTTTGTCGGTTCCCATACCAGTCCCAGGTCTCGTTGAAGGGACACCACACGACCAACGCCGGGCAATTGAAGTCCCGTTCCACCGCCTCCAACCATTGGGGCAAGAAGACTTCCAAACCTTTAGCGGTGGTAATATCCAATCCCCAATTAGGGTACTCACCCCATACCAAGTATCCCAGTTTATCGGCCCAATAGAGGAACCGCCGTTCGAAGACCTTCTGGTGTAGCCGCGCTCCATTGAAGCCAAGCTCCATGGAAAGCTCGATATCCTTTCTCAAAGCCTCGTCGGTAGGTGCAGTATAGACTCCGTCGGGATAATAACCTTGGTCCAGGACCAACCGTTGAAAGACCGGCTGTCCATTGATCAGGATCGCCCGATCATCTAGTGTAATGGTCCGCAGACCGAAATAGCTTTGGACCTCATCCAAGGGATAGGAATCCTTACTCAACACAATGGCCAGGTCATAGAGGCGAGGTTTTCCTGGTTCCCACAGGTGCACTTCATCCAGGGGCAAGGTGACCCGTACATCGGGCCCCACCACCCGGGCGGTAACACTTCCCATGGGCTTTCCTTCGTAGGAAGCCGTCAATTGCAGGTCGCAGCCCACCACATTCCCGGCCAGTTTTGCCGCAATGTGCAGCTGACCGTTGGCCGGATCGGGGAAGTACCGGAGGGAATCCACATAACCCTCGGCTACACACTCTAACCACACGGTCTGCCAAACACCTGTAGTTCTGGTATACTTCGTTGCATGGGAATGATAAAGGGTACTCTGCTTGCCCACCGGTTGTAAACCACTGCGGACGTCATCCTCAGCACAGACCGTAAGCACATTCGTGCCCGCGACCAAATGATCGGTAATATCGAAGGTAAAAGGAGTAAAGCCACCCCGATGGCTACCGACAGATACGCCGTTGATCCACACCTCGGTGTAGTAATCAACGGCTTCAAAGTGTAATAGTACCCGGTTACCTTCACCCCATCCTGGGGGAAGCTCGAACTCCCTGCGATACCACACCGCCGCCACAAAATCCCGATACTCCACCCCAGACAACTTGCTTTCGGGGCAGAAGGGTACCAAGATCTTCCCGGAAAGCTCCTTCCGTTCATAGAACTTCCTGTCTTTGCCGCTTCGCCCATGATCAATCTCAAACTCCCACCAGCCGTTCAAGTTTTGCCAGCGTTCCCGAAACAACTGCGGACGCGGGTGTTCCGGCCGGGGTATCCGTTGGTGGACCATGGTCTCCCCTCCCACTTTCCCAAAACTATCTATCACTGCCATTATTTTGACACCTTAAGGCAAAATCCTCCCTGCAGACAAGAGGAAGGCCCTGCAATCTCTGCAGGGCCTTGGGTTTTAGTAGCTTTCCACATCATTTGCACCGAATTCGTTGAGGATGGACTCCGCTTCCTCCACTTTGTCATCGGTGTCGATCACGGCCAAGATCTTGCCGCGTTTGACTTCCTCCTCATAGAAGTCACTTCGGTCCTGGGGAATCCCCAGATCCACAAGTCCACCCACGATCCCACCGGCCACAACCCCCGACAGGGTAGCGGCCAAGGGACCAAGGGCGATGATGGGACCGATCCCCGGAATGGCCAAAGCACCGGCACCGGCCAACAGTCCGGCGATCCCGCCAAGGGCGCCACCCCAGGCGGTCCCGGTGGCCAGACTGCCCATACCCATGTCTTCATCGCCGGCTTCGGTGTCCGTATCGCCACGTCCGGCGATGTCACTTTTGTCTCGGGCAATGATGGAGATCTCGTTATCCTCGAAACCGTTGTCACGCATGTGCTTTACGGCCTTTTCGGCTTGTCGTTCCGTATCAAAGGTACCGATAACCGTCGCCACAAGCTATTCCTCCTTGTTATGAGCTATACTTCGGTAATAGTTTGTCATAACAAGGAGTACTGTATTCAGTCTGTTACAGGCCGGGGGTCTCCGGTTCCACATACTGGGAACTACAGCGCATATCCACCACGATCACGTCCACCCCAATTTTCAGGATCCCTTCCCAGGGAATCAGGACGTATTCATCGCTGCCAAAAAGGAGGAACCGGCGGCGCCGGGTGGGAAGGATGATCGCCACCACCTGCAGCGTCTCCGTATCGATCACCAGATCCGTGGCATAAACTACACCCAGCCGGCGCCCTTCTGCGATATCGATCAGTTCTTTCCCGGCGATCTCACTGTATAACAAGGGTCTGCCTCCCTACCAAGCCCGATGATATACCACCTTAACCCCCAAGGCACTAGGGTGCTGCCAGTAGGCATCCAAGCGTCCTTGATCCCAAGTGCCCCAATCCAGTTCCACCTGCAAAGGACCTACAGTCTTGCTCAGACTAGCGTAATATTGCAGTTTTTGCTGATCATGCCGGTACCTTACCAGTCCCCGCAACCGGGTTTCCCCATCTAAGGCCAGATCACCCTGGACCCGCACCGCCGAAAGCCCGGTATCGTAGCTGCTACGTACCGTCAGTTGCGGAGTAAGTTCCAGTTGCAACCGGCCTTGCCATCTCTCTTCTCCTTGGGTAAGACGCACTTCATATTGCGGTCCGACCAGTCCATAGACCACCCATTCCTCATACTTGTGGTTCCAACCTTTGCCCACCCGCAAGGTTTGCTCCCCCAAGGACAGACCGCTGACCAACTCCCACTGATACTGCCTTTGACCTGAAAGATTGGTCAGGTCACTGCCGGTCACTTCCACAAAGGCCCACGGCCCGATGGAGACAGTGCTACCCAATTCCCAACCCTTCCGGCCCCGCCCCAAGGAAAAGGAAGACTTGGCCGGAGTAACAAAGTCGCCATCGATATTCCGGTAGCTTAGGAGCAGCCGCGCCTGACTCCCGCGGTAGTCCACCTGGGCATACCGGGCATAGGACGGTGAGGAACCCGGGCTCATGCCCAGCGCCCCTTGCAAAGTGAAATTACCCAGGGACGTCTGGCCCTCTACGACATACATATGCTGTTTCTCCCCCGGATAATCTACGGAATTCAGACAACCCGTAAGCAAAAGCTGCCAGGGTTTTTGGGTGTATTTCAACTGAGCAGCCCACACATCGAAGACCGATCCCCACAGGACCACTCCCGTGGCACTCCAGGGACCCTCTTTGCCTTTCACCGTATAACTAAGACCTTTTCCCGGTTGCACATTGCCCCCTACAATGGACATGCGACCTTGGAAGTGGGGCAAGGGATGTCCCCATGCGATGCGATGTTCAATACCGTGCAGGGAGAAATCAAGGGAGGCCCGATCCACGCCCAGCTCACCAGGAAGGTAATAAAACATAGTTTCCCAGTTTAGGGCACCGGACCCGGCCAGTCTCAACTGAGACATGGTAACGGTTTCCTTCACCGATGTTCGAAGGACATAGTCCCAGTCCAAAGTCAGACTGGAAGCATCAACAGGTGCAAAGAGAGAAATGATGAGCAAAAAGATGAATAGTTTCGTCATGAAGACACCTCCTGCAAAATCCAGGAGGCTTTCCGGCACAATCAGTATATTACCACCTAATCCTAGATTTGCCAAGTCCTTCGATTCAGCACCTTTGTGCCCGAGTGGCAGTCCGTATAGCAAACCACAGTAGTTCTCTACTGGAACCTTCTGCAGCATGAGATCGCGTGTGGCACGAGACTTTTTGCAGTGCCACCTTTCTCGTGCATCGCTCCTTACGCGCGACGGGGCTCACCTTTTATTCTTCGGATGCAGGCGCAGCAAGTTCTCCGGTCCAGCGCCAAGTCGTTCCAGATAGGACTCGATGAAGGCCAACTCCCCGACATCCTCAAGTCGATGAGCGTCACTGCCCGGACAAAGTTTCACTCCGTTTTCCAGGCACAGGGTATAGAACTTCTGAACAAACTCTTGATGGGGACTGTTCACGGCACCCGAACTAATCTCCATAGCCACCTGGTTGACCTTTGCCCTGTGGATGAGAGGCCACAATCTGTCGGCATCAAGATGGTCCACCAACTCAGCAAACCTTGAACACCCGTAGGTGAAGGGATGGGCAATGATTTGCGCTGGAGGGTTGGCCGCGGTAAGATGGGTAGCCAACAGGTGTTCAATGCATTGTTCCAGGGTAGCTGTCTTACAGGGCGGTTTTTCCACCCAAGCCAAGTGATAATGGTTGGGGGACACAATGACATAATCGAAGATAGTAGCAAAGCTAAGGTCGATAGTCACCACCCCTGGAGCTAATACGTCGGCTTCGCAACCGATGAGGACTTCCATGGGGACCTGGGCATTCTGTTCCCGCCACTGCTGGATTTCCCCTTTCACCTGTTGGAAGATTTTCCGATCGGTTCCGGGGTGCAAATGATCGCTTAGGCCGATACTGTCATACCCGAGGTTGGCCACTTTGTCTAGAATAGCCCGGGTCTGGTTGCTGGCATGGCCGCACGCGGATTTTTCTGTATGAATGTGATAATCCCTCAGGATCTTCATCAACCTTCCTCCAATCTGAAAAGCCACGTAATCTCCCCCAGGGCCTTTTCAATCACATCCCATCCCAGGTGTTCAAACAAAAGCTGCCCCGGCGCCCAGCGCCTCTCTTGGTTAAACTTCCCCATATACACAGACTCGATGGTCTCCACCAAGGCTGGACAATCAAAACGAACGGAACGTCGCTGGGAGACGTAACCATCCACCTGCACTTCTACGTAAGCCGTTAGAGGAACCTGGATGCAGAATTCACCGCTAGTGAATTGCTCCCTCCGACTCTCCTGATCCACGGGATCTAGGATCCATACCCATCCGGAAAGAGGTCTTTCGTGCCGGTCGGTGACGAATCCCCGCACCTTGGCACTGTAGGCTTGGGGACTAGGGTGTCCTACCGGCCGAATATAGATGGGATTGGTCAGGGCTACCTGGCTTACCCGTTTTGGGATGTAACCCGGATGCTCCGGCAGAAATCTCATCAGATCCAATGTAGCCTCCTCCGGAGCCTCGGAACCATAGCATTTCACCAAGTACCAGGCAGGAGAGTCCTCGCGGACAGTGACCTTCTCTTCAAAGTAACGAACAATCTTGCTCCTAAGATCCCATACCCTGAAGGGCCTACCGTTTCGATACAAAACCACATAACTGAGTCGTTCCTGCGGATCTCCACTGGACCAACAGGTAATGGAAAACTCATAATCGCCCTCGGGTATAAGGTCCCCGGGCAAGTGTCGGCCATTGGCTGATAAGCCCACAAAGGGACCAGAGGTGACCAGGTTACGCCCCTGCCTCAGTCCCAGGGCAATCTCTTCCATGGTTCGCTTGGAGGAAAAGGTGTAGTTGCGGTATTTGCCCGGCAGATCGAAATCCTTCCGCCCCCAGACCGCATCCACCTCTGCCACTCCCGTAATGCGATAACCCAGGTTCAAAAGGTGGAACCACAAGTTCTGGTAATAGAGGTGATCGGCCTGGTAACCCATGACCACGAGCCCGTCGTAGAGGGGTCCCGCCATGGTCAGGTAGGGCAGCTCCGCTGCGATGTTGGGAACAAATTTATCTCCATACCACCACCAACTGGTGGGATGGGCAAAGAAACAGAACTCTCTCCCCTGGCGGTGCTTTGCAATTATCTCCGCTAGGGATAGTAGTCCATAGGGGAAATCCCTAGGGGTTTGACCGGGTCGACTGTTGAAGAGCCAGTCTTCCCAGGAGGCATCGAAACATTCAGCAACGGTGAGACGGATACCTTCCAAGTTTACCCAGCACAAGTGACCAAAACGTGTTTTGGGAAACTCACAACCCGGTGCCAAAAGGAGAGCCTCATCACTGAGCCTTTCTAGTTTCTCCTTAACGCGGGACAGATCAACGGCTTCGTTATCCTGGGGACTATACCCGGGCCAGGGATATCCTGGCTGGTAGTAGTCCAATCCGTCAGCCAGACACAGGGTCCTTACCCAGGAAAAGGACCCAGAGCGACCAAGATTCCCTTCCCCCCGGGCAATGTGGGAATGGCTTTCACCACAGACCCAACGGGGGTGTTCCCAGAACCTCTGGAGGGTGACTGTCATTTCCAGTTCCTCTTCGGCGGTTTGAAACGTCTTCCGCCAAACACTCCAATTAAAGCCGTGGTACACCTCCACCTGCACCGGTACATCCAAGGGAATGAAAACCTGGATTGTACTACCAAAAAACACGCCGGGACACCGGTTGTTGTCGGGATCCCCTTCCCCCACTTTCGGACGTTCCCCCGAAGACCAAACATAGCAGCGGGCAAGACGGGGCGCTCCTTCCTCATCCCTGATATGTAGGATAAGCCGACATAGGCGCTCCATACCTCCGCCCTCCCTTCTCACAACAGACTCGCGAGAACTCAGGAACCTAGGATTCTAACAGCTTTTCCAGATATAACAAAGTGGTGGTATTCTCCTTTACCGGCAAGACCACTTCCTTGGTGCCATCGTGGATGACCTTCCTGGTAAAGGCATCGGTAACGCGGGCCAAAATAGGGAGATGAATCCGGCAGAGACCGGTCTTGTGGGCATAGAAACCCACCAGGTTCTCCGCGGCCATCAGTTGTCCTGGAAACTCCGTATACACATGACAGCCTGCGGCTTTGGCAATATTCCGCAGAATCTCCTTGGGGATCATGGGAGCAGCGGAGAACACCGAAATCCAGCCGGGCATCCTTTTCACGGCCAGACCCGGTTTTCGCAGATCCTCTATGGTCCCCAACACCGTGACCGCATCGTCGGTCACCCAGATCCGGGGGGCGATGGAAAACTGCTCCGGATAGATATTCAGGAGTGTCTGCTCCCTGATCTCCTCTGGACAAAGATAGGAACCTTTGGTCCCATAGGTCAATCCGGGTGACAGACCTTCTAAATAGGGGTGGACTTCGTTAGTAAGGCTGACGGTAAGCTCCCCCGGCTCCATCGTATAACCCAGCCTCATGCCTGTCAATTCCTCCATCAGGGCAATGGAGAAATGTTCCCGATCCAGGACCCCTGCAGCATAGCACCAAATGACAGTGTTTCCTTTGGTACAACACCTTTCCTTAATCAACCGCCGTTCTTCATCCGACAAGAAGACGGCATTGGGGATGATGTATACTTTGTAGTCTTTAGGATGGTCCGCCAGACTGGAGAGGACCAAATCCACAAAGGGCAGTCCCATCCGCTCCAGTTCCCAAACCTTGAACAAGTTAAATAGGGGCGCCAAGAAGGGTTCTCCCTCCCCGAAGTACAAACTGGCCTGTTCGTGAAGGATGACCGCCACTTCCCCCTGGGGTTCTCCCACCTTCAGCCACAGTTCTTCCCCCACCTCCCGCACCTGGCGCAAGCCAGCGATGAGCTCCGGATCGTCGAACATGCCTCCGTGGAGATCCATGAACCAACAGGCAGCTCCCTGAGCTAGACTATAGGCCAGATCCCGTTTCATGATCTCCACGGTCTCCTGGGCAGTGGAAGGCTGCTTGGCCGGATACATCCACCCCTGGCCCCGGTGGGTGACCAAATCTAGTTCGTTAATCAAGAGCTTTTTTCCCTGCCTAACTGAACCCGGCACGGTCTGGGAGGAGACCACCCCGCCAAGCTTACGGCAGTCATAAATGTACGGGGCTACAATGCCATCGATGAAGTCACACTGGAGAATCCGGGCTAAATCCAGGTGCCCGGACCGAGCCAGACTGTGCCGTGCGCTGGACACCCATTGATAACCATAAAAGACAAAAACCAGTTTTTGAAACTTCGTGGCTTCTTTGGCCGCCTTACTCCATTGAATCAAAACATCGGCTACCAGACCATTGTAATATTGGTAAAAATCCAGGACAAAACGTTCCCGGTACGGATCTCGTAGACTACCCCACAGGGGAGTGGTGCGTTGTTTCGGTGTAGGAAGGGTGATCTCGTCGAAGGACCCAAAAGTGGTATGCCAGCTATGGTTCAAGGCCTCGATGTTCCCCTGGTACAGATCCGCCAAGTACTCCGCAAAGCCTCTACGCATAGGTTCACTGTAGTCATCTGGATCCTGGTTAGACTCCAGCCAATAGGTAAACCAGTGGAACCACTCGCCGCACGGTCCTCCCCCCGGTACATAGGCAAATATTCTATCGGAGTATTTCTCCTCAAGATAGCTAATCACGTTATGCAACGCACGAGCTGCAGCCCTTTGCCATTGCTGTGAAGCAAAGGTAGGAAAGCTAGGGCGTGTTGAACCATGGTAGGTGACTGTCAAGTCCTGGGGAAATCTCTTCAACCACCAGTGACCCGGTTGGGAAAGGTCGTCGTAGCCTAACCAAAACCGAACAATGAGTAGAGCATCATGCTTCTTCTCCAAGTAGGAACGAATTTTCCGGTCGGTAGTGGAATAATCAAAGGTATCCAGATCGAGCCAGCCCAAAGGTGTGCCGGGATGGGTATCAATCACTTGAAAGCCCGCGTCCAAGAAGTTGTCCACGTGTTGGGCGGAACTGGAGCAAAATATCCCATGGTAGGGATGCCCATCCACATAGATGACAACCCTTCCCTTCAGATTGCGCAACTCAGTCTTCATCCCTGCGGCCTCCCCTGCTGTAGAGAGAAGGGGAGAAACCCTCCCCTTCTCTCTCATTGGTTTTTAAGGATCCGAAAACTATCTATAGTAATTTCGCCGTTACGTACATCGAAGACAAAATAGAGACGTTGCTCACCGGCAAGACCCTCTTTTCTAGCCAATGTCGAGAGGTTCACCGAGCCACTCCGTAGGCTGAAGATCATATCTGTGCCATAGGGTCGCAGGTGAGGTCCCTGCCACCACTGTTCTTTATAGCCAATATTAAGGTTCCACATGGCCCCCGGAGTAATGTGGACAATACTATAATCCAGGGTCAGTTCCTCATCCAGATCAACAAGGACAGGACCAAAGACCACATAGGCCGGATCCATACTCGAATTCTTCATAATCCCCTTCTGCTGTTCCACTCGGTACTCGGCCCCATCATAGGCGGACACACCCAAGGAAGAGACGAAGTCTTGCTCAAAGACCAGCTCCGGATCCTTGGAAGCCACCGGCTTCGGTTCGCGACTGATCAGTCGCAACTGTTCCACAGTAATCCGCCCGTCTTTCACCCAAAACACGATCCAAAGGTCCTGGGGACCGGAAAGGCCGACCTCCGCAGCCAAAGCGGTAATGTCCACAGACCTTTCCTCCGGTTCGGTGGAGGGACGCCAGGTATCCACGTGGAAATTAGGGGCGGACCACCAGCCTTCCCCGGCTCCCATCATGATCCGCCATTGGGCACCCGGTTCCACCTCGGAAACCACCACCTCAAAGGTCAACCCCTCATCCAAGTCGACCCTGATCGGTGCCACGGTGAAGATCGTACCTTCCTTATCCGCCCCTCCCCCAAACACACCTTTGTGGTCCACCACCTCAACAGTGCCCCCGTGATCAGTTCCCCATCCCTTGGTAGAGGAAAAGGTTTCCTCAAAAACTACCACCGGTTCCGCAGCCCGGCACCACCCCGAGAGTGCCACTACGAGTAAGACCAAAACCACAAGTTTACGCATAGGAAGTCTCCTTTCGTCCAAGCCATCGATTCTCTTATCGCCATCACTTGACAATAGCATTGAGGGCAGAGATTACGGAATTGATCACCCCCGTTGGTGACTCACCAAAGACAAAGATCCGATCGCAGATCTCCTTGAAATATTGGTCCACTAGACCCTGATTGTTGAAGATTGGTGCCGTATACGCGTAATCTGCCGCGTAAATGAAGGACATCAGGTGCTGTGCGGGCAGCTTAAAGGTATCCGCCGCGTACTGGATCCAAGATCCAGCAGTGGAACGGGTGGCTGGCACCAATCCACTTTGGGCCCGCCGCGCATTGATCTCGGGACTAGTGATGAAGCGCAAGAACAGGAAGGCCGCTTCAGGATGTTTAGCACCGGAATTGACCACAAAGACATCATTGTTTACCAAAGAGGCTCTTCCCCCCGGTCCCACCGCCAGCTCACAAATACCGATATGACTGGGATCCATGCCGGTGTCACAAATCCGCTTCAGACTCCAAACACCCTCTTCCCAGATTGCCAAATGTTCTCCCGCAAACTTTTCATCCGCAGGCCACCAGTCTATCAGGTACACCTGGTCCTCATGGGCCAACCGGTAGAGGAATTCCAATGCTGCCAAGGCCTCCGGTTCGTTGATGGCTACCTCGTTAGGTCTATCAGGACGTTGAATGTACCCACCGCCTTGCCGGATCCAGTAGTTTATCCGATCATAGTTATAAAGGGTGAAAAAGCCATATCGTTTGATCTCCATTCCGTCTCGGACAGTCAGTTTCATGGCCGTATTCCGCAGAGTCTCCCAGGTCCAGGTGTCCCGGGTAGGCTCGGGGATACCTGCCTCGGCAAACAACCGGCGGTTGTAATAAGTGGCTACGGTTCCCATGTACTTAGGAATCCCATACTGCTTACCCTGCACATTGATGAACTGGTACTGGGCCGGCGCGTATTCGGCAATGTCCTCATCAGTCATATATTTCTCAATATACGGATCCAGTTCCAACAGAAAGCCATTCAGAGCCCACTCAATGGGAAAGACCCGCCAACCCACAAAGATGTCCGGAGCAATTCCACCCAGCAACCAGGTGGTCAAGGTTTCCTGGAGGTTCATATCTGGGCTTTGGACTAAATTGACCTTAATTTGCGGATACAGGGCCTCAAACTCCGCAACGATCTCCTCCGGTTCCAACCCCTCCAGCACATTTTCCAAAACGGTGATCTCCATCTGTTCGGCCATCACCGGCACGACAGCCAGCACCACCATACCCAACAACCCGATGTAGAATAACCGCTTGAACATGGATTAGCCCTCCTTTTTCATTTTGACTCTTCGCCTTTAAACACCAGAACTAGCCTGCAAACCAACCTACCCATGGGATGATTACCCCTTGTATTTTGGTATGATAACTACGAAAAAGACCTTTGACACTCGATGAAGCACTATTTTTCCTCACCGCCACGACCTGTGTGCGCCTCCACCCGAAACACCGTCTTCCTTCATTGCACCAACCCTTTCCCCAACCATCCTCAGAGCAGTAGTCTGAGGATGGTCAGGGGTTCCGCCTTACCCCTGACCGGGAACAAGTACGTCGCCTACTGTCTCACCGTCACTTTGGTTACGAGCGGCCCTTCGTTGTAGGCTCGCCCTTGAATACGCACATTTCCTGGACCAAGGCTTTTAGTGATAGTCCCACTCACTTGCCAACTGGCCCCATCCCGAAGTCGGGTCACCGTGGCCATTGCCTTATTACCACTCAACACCAGAGACAGGACAAAGGTATTCTCATACTGCCAATGAAACAGTTCCGTCTGCACGGTGGCAATCTCCACACCGTTGTCATATAGCACCATCTTTGCATTGCTAGGGCCTTTCCCGAAGACCCGTACCGCCACTCCACTGGTCCGTTCCCCAGCCAGCAAGGGATCATGGGTCCTCCCCGCAATCTCCACGAAGGCGTTTTCATTACCTGTGCGGATATCCACAACCTCCACCTCAATCGTCACGTCACTGAGTTTCACAAGCCCTTCCCTCAGTTGAGCCCACCGGTAAACACCCCAGCCGCCATCAAAGCTCATACCCTCGCGGGAAATCTCTGGGCCGTTCAAATACCAATCTGCGGAGACATCGCTAGAGAAGTCAGTGAAGTAGATCAGTTCTTCCGCCGCAACCCAGCAAGGAAGCACTAATAGCAGCATGACCAACGGGACCACTCGGTGCATGGGAAATCTCCTTTCCATAATAGTCACTAAACGGATAAAGCCCTTCCCGGTATACTCGGACCCACAATACCGCCATAGAGAATCAACCTACAGCCTATTCGGCCGTTATTCTCAGATAGTCCACAGTGATGGAACCGTTCCGTACATCAAAGGTGAACCACAGGGTCTGTTCACCACTCAGACCGCCCACCTGGTTGCTGGCCAGTTGGTTCATGCTACTGATCACGTGCCGGGGGAAGAAGATCATATCAGTACCGTAGGGCCTCATGTGGGGTCCGTTCCACCAGTTTTCTTTGAACCCAATGTTAAAATTCCAATGAGCACCAGGGGTCACTTCGGAAACCACAAATTCAATGGTTAAACCCTGATCAAAGTCCACTTTCACCGGTCCGATCACCACATAGTCAGGATCTAAGGACCTGCCTGTAAGGACGGCCTTACCATCCACAATCTCCACGCCCGCTTCCCCCTGGGGCATCAACCCCGCGCTGGTATCAAACTGGTCCTCGTAGACCACAAAGGGTCCGGTGTTTTCCTCCGTCGAGGGATTTACCTCCAAGTATTGATAGGTGTATCCACCATCGTTATCCACAGCGCGGACAAAACACGATAGTTCCGGCTCGGACGGCTAAACTGATGGCTTACCTCTGACCCAAGGGCCCAGGCTTCATCGTCAAAGTCCCAGAACAGGGACACCACCTCTCCATCGGGGTCGGAAGCTTTGGCGTGGAAATGTATCAGACCAGGCACTTTGGGATCCACAGTGTACTCCACCTCAAGGGTCGGCGGCTGATTGACCGTACCCTTGTCCTTGTAAAAGTATAGATAACTGGCAGTGATCCGGGCCCAGGCGTCGAGGGTAAACTCGGACTGCACATTCCACCCTTCGTAGAACCGGGCCAGCAAGGGATAGTTGGCCGGGTAGGTATGGGGTTCCAGGTCACCCAGATGGGCAATGTGGTAAATCCCACTGCTGCCCGCACCCAGGGGTAGGCCCACCCGGGGCTCAAAGAAATCACCATAACGATGCTGCTGGTCCACCAGATCCATTACCCGTTTCCAGCCCAATCCGGTGATCTGTACATAGGATTGGGCGTTAACTCCCAACTCGTAGTTCATATTGGCTAGGGCCGTCTCCAGATACCGGCTGTCTCCGAAAACCTCGTAGGCCAGAAGCAGATCATAAGCATGTTCAGAGGTAGGGAAATACCAGCCGTAGCTCCCGTGTCGAAGGGGCTCGTTATCCATGGAAAATCCGTAACCCCTTTGGACGGTATTTCGTACGAAGGTCTCCGCGGTCCGTCGCAGCTCGTTGAGACAACGTTGGAGCATCCGTTCATCCTTGGGCTGACCCTGATCCAGGACATAGGAACGGGTGGCGTTGCCGTAGCTCGCAAACAAAGGTACCCAACCCCAGCGTCGTTCCTCAGGTCGGTGGTTCAGTAGGAAATACTCGTGGTAGACTTCCTTCCCCGTAGTCAGGTAAAGCTCCACCGCCGCCCATACCCGATCATCAGCATCACCCCAGATGGCTCCATAGTGATGAAACTCCGGGTAATGATCGGTGGCTGCAAGGTAGGACCAGGCAAACTGCGCCTTCTCCAGGTAACGCTCAGCATCCTCTGGATAATACTGCTTGATTAATGGATGACGGGCAGCATGGGCCAAGGCAGCAGCAAAAGTGGCCGTGGTCACCGTATCCTTGGGATAAATCCACCGATTGCCCACCACCGCCGGCAAATCCGACTCGTACCCAAATCCCCTAGGTTTCACAATGGAAAAGACACCGCCATCATCGGGGTCCTGCATGGTCTCCAGCCAGTCTAGTTCCCACTTCACTTCCTCCAGCACATCGGGAATTCCGTTTTGGCTGAAGGGCAAACCATAGTCATCACCAGCCAGATTGGAGTTCAAGGACAGCATCTGCAGCAGGCTGTAGACGAAGGTGCAGCCATTCACCACATATTTGCCATAATCCCCCGCATCGTGGTGGCCCTTGGTGGTCGGAATCTGCCGAATCTGGTCGTAGTTAGCGCTCAAGTGGGGCGGATTAGCCGGAGTCACCGCCAACAAAGACGCTGGATCCAAGTACGCATCATCGGTGTGGCAGGCGGGTCGGGCAAACCTGGTGAAATCTTCGGTCAAACCGTCATAGCCGCAACGTTGCGTCACCAGTCCACGCAGGAGAGTGGCACCCACATGGTTCAGGACATCATCGGCAATGCGGAAGGGAAAGGATACGCCCACTTGAAGCACGAGTACCCGGTAGGTTCCCGGGGTAGTAAAACCACTGAAGTCCAATTTGTATAGTTTCTGTCCCGTGTGGGGGTCATGATCCCGAAGAAGCTCCGCCTGGCCCTTGTATACCGCCTTGCCGTCGGACTCCCGGATCAGGAAGAACTCCTCCAGCTCCAAGGGTAAGGGACCAAGGCTGCCAATATATTGCCCCACAATGGCATATTTCGGCATCTGAGGGAAATACCCCACTTGGTTCACCCGGATGTTTTCGGTCACATTGGCCTCGGGTAAAAACAAGATCTTCACCGGCTGAATAGCAACTGGGAAATCTGCCGAGACAGTCAGCTCATATGTAACTCCCTCTCGCAGGGGCTCGTCGAATAATAAGAAAATATGACTGCCGATTTCCACCCGATTGGTCCGCAGTGACACATCGGAAACCCGGCGCCGGAAAGATACGGACTGTGGGTGCACCTGTTGCCGGTAAGCCTCATCCTCCTGCGCAGTCAAGGTGTACCAATGATTTCGCTCCACCTCCTCGGGACTAAGCTGCACATTAACCATATTGATGGAGATACAACGATCCGATTCGATCATCACCTTCACCCCCGGAATAGAGCCTTCCCCCGGGGCAAAGTAACAGGCGGTACTACTGGACTGTCTTATCACATCCTGCTGCACCATAGCCGCCTCCACTTCCACAAACATGAACGAAACTCCCATCCACAGCACCAACAAACCATATTTTATTAATTGCCATTTGTTCACTTTTATCACCAACACTTTCTTGTATCCTTCACTATTGGAACTATTCAGTTTTAGTATAAAATGATCTATACATAGTTTCCGCCCAACACCACCTCGCCCTTGCCGTTCCTTGCACAGAGCGGGTCCTGGTGTCTCTCCAATTCGCGACCTCAATTCCCCGCAATATCTTCGCAGTATCTAGGGCTCAACGAAATAGACATCGTCTACTGTGTCCTGTTCCACCTGAAAAAAGTCAATCTCCTCACCGGCGGGTGTCACCACCCTCACGCGGATTTCCTCACGGGCCACTTCAACCAGACAAAAGTGATCCTGGCGGTTCACCACTCGAGCGAGGTATTCCCTTGGCTGTGCATCGTAGTAATTCGCGCCGCTGAGACCTGTAATGACGAACTGCACCGGACGGTACGGGGAGTCAGCTAAGCTGAGGGGCCTTGACCTTTGGTAATTGTGATCGTGGCCACAAAACACCAAATGGACATCCAGTTCCTGCAGAATCTCTAGCAGTTCTTCTCGCCTTCCTACGGTCCACTGGTTCTCTCCCCGATGGCCACCGCTCCAAGGTGGCACGTGGAAAACCACGATCCGCCACAGAACATCCGGATATTTCCCCACTTCCGCCCGCAACCATTGGTCGTGGCCTTTGTCGAAGAACTCCCGGATCTGATTTTGGATATCCAAAAAGAAGAAAGCCGCCTGGCCAAACTTGAAACTGTAACATCCTGCCATGGGCAATTGGGGAAAAGCTTGGATAAAGGACTCCCGTTGACCGACAAGCTCATCATCATGATTGCCAAGGACGGGGTAGAAGGGCACCGCAGCTTGGTATGACGACATGGGGGCAAAGAAGTTGAGCCACCAATCCCGGCCGAACAAGTCCCAACCGTCACCAACCCCCGCGTGCAGATCCCCGGTGTGAAGGATAAACTGCGGATCAAAATCAGCCAAAGCACCCATCACCTTCGCCCTTCGTTCAGGGGAATACGCGTTTTGCGCATCACCCACCACCGCGAAGGCGAAAGTGTCCTGCTGCTTTTCAGGCACTAGGAATTGATAGGTGCCCACCTCAGTCTCTCCAATTCGAAGAGTGTACTGGTATGTACCCGGCACCATCCACACCGCATCAGGGATGGGAAAATAATGGTGCTGGCCTACAGAACTTGCCTGATAGACCTTTTGGGAATCGACAACCAAGAAAAAATCCAACGTACACGGTTTGTCCGTATGGGCCACGATGATGGGGCGCTCAGTGTCGATGGCACTTACATACGGTTTGTATACGGCGGGCACCAGCTCCCCTCCCACCTTTGGAGATTCGGTCGGGTCCGGGAGCAGTTTGAACTGGGCAATAACCGGTCCCCCGGTATAGGCACAGCCCTGCAACCTCACACTTCCTGGTTCAAGGGCACGGGTTACTATCCCCGTCAACTCCCAGCGGGAATCCGATGCGTTTTGACCCACGACGATAGCCCTAGCAGTGTTGCCTTGTAGGATCAGGGTCATGGTAAAGACCGCATCACGGGAAAAGAGGGTGGAATCCTTCTCGGCTATGAGTTTCCCCGCATCATACAAGGCGATTCTCGCGTTGGGTCCACCGGCACCATAAACCCGCAGGTAGACACCGCTAGTGCGCTCGCCCTCCTGGTGTGCATCCTGGGTCCGGGCACCAATCTCCACAAAGGCATTCGGATTTCCTGTGCCAATCCCGGTCACCTCCGCCCAGAGGGCCACATCAACCAACGGGATCCCCAGATCTAACTGGGCCCAGCGCACTTTCCCCCAGCCCCCGCTGAAATCCATTCCTGTACCGACGTGGATCGTTGGTCCCACCAGCACCCAATCTGACGACACATCAAGGGAGAAATCAGTGTGGTAACTTGGGACAACCCCGTTTCCGTAATCCTTTTCGTTACCCCTAACTAGCGGCGATGGAGAGATTAGCAAAAGGTTGACCCACAGCAATACCACCAGCATCCGAACCCAGTATCTGCCCATGAGGAATTCCCTCCGCCTTCCTAGACTTTTCAACTCCACAACTTCCCCAATGGACCCATAGTGTTGCCCGATTAGCCCCTCCAAGCGAAATCCCACTGCCCCAACAACTTAACCGTAAAGGCCAAGGCGATATATTCTCCACAAAGACATATACCATTGCGTCCTGTATCGGCCTCTGCGAAGTACCTTTCCAGAAGGGAAATGCCGCAATGCAAGAGAATGAAACCACGGTACCTTAACGACCTACCGCTTCACCTCCACTTTCGTGATCAACGGTCCTTCGTTGTACGCCCGCCCTTGCAGTCTCACGTTTCCGGGACCGAGGGTACTGGTAAGGGTCCCCCGCACTTCCCAACTGGCTCCGTCGGAGGCACGGGTCACCGTACCGATGGCAAGATTTCCATATAGCATCAACCGCAGCACAAAAATGGTCTCATGTTACCAGTGAAACAGTTCCGTCTGCACCGAACCAATCTCCACCCCGTCCTCGTATAGCACCATTCTCGCATTGGTGGAACCCTTGCCGTAAACCCTCAGGGCCACCCCGCTGGTACGTTCACCCGCTTCCAAAGGATCATCGGTCCGTCCGGCGATTTCCACAAAGGCATTCTCGTTTCCGGTACGGATATCCGCCACTTCCACCTCGATGATCACGTCTGAAACCTGGATAGCGGCCTCACCGGTCAGTTGGGCCCACCGGTAAGTTCCCCAACCTCCGTCGAAGCTCATCCCAGTGGGGAGGATCTCCGGACCATTTAAATACCAGTGGATCGATACGTCCGTGGTAAAGTCGGTGAAATAGAGATGTTGGAAGCCGACAAAGTCCACCTCGTGATTCTCGGCAACCACGGTGATACTGGGCGGCTCGAAACTCCATTCCTCCTTAAAGGGAACAACGTTCACCACACCATGTAGCCCCTCCACACACCACAGGCCGTCGGCATCGGTCACAACCTCGCCGAATTCCTCACCTAGTTTGATGACGACACCACCAATCCCCTTACCCCAAGAATCGGTCACCCGTCCCGAAATCCTGTATGGCCCATCGTCGGTGGCTATGTAAATACAACCGGTGAATAAGGCTAAGATTACAAGCAGACTGCAGAGTTTTTTCAAGGACACGACCTCCCCTTCCTTGCATTTTCTCTACTACCACAGGATTGACCCTCACAGACAGACCGCGCTTCATCCCGAAGACGCCAAAAACCTGTGGGACACACCATACCCGTTGAACCAAGGTCTGCTTCGCTGTACCACACGACCAGATGTTAATGCACATACGTTAACCGGTTACATTATTAATTCTACTATAACTTGGTTCCCAAAGGATGTCAAGTATCCAATTATCTATTTTTTTCTAAATCATGACCTCCGCCACGAGTAACGAAGACGCGCCCTGACACTGCAGATAGGACCGACGCAGAGATTCTCAACACCTCATGCCTCAGTTCTTGTGGTCTAAAGAGCTTCGCTAGATGAATCACGGACCATCTCGGTGCTGGTCTGGAACTTCGATAGAGACGTGAACAGGCTTGCAGCAAGAGAGGCTCCCGCCCAGGTGAGCAGAATAACGTTCCAATTCCCCAACTCCAAAACAAGACCTGTGTAGACGCTCATGAGGGCACCACCCACATAACAGGCGAAATCAAGGTAACCGGCTAAAGTAGACTGTTTGCCCACATGGGCAAACTTGAGGGGGATGGAAGTAAGCAATATGGTATTGGCACCTTCCGTAAGGGCAGACGTTAGGGCAACGGCAAGGGCCAGCAACAGGGGCTGTTTGCACACCAAAGCCAGGATGGAAAACAAGGCCACGATTCCCGCAAGGCCTAAGAGGATGCTGATAGCGGCCCGATCATTGCCCTTTAGCCTCAGCAAAAGCCTTGTGGCAATCCCAATTCCCACAAGTCCACAGAAGGGAATCAAAAGGGACGGCAGGACCGCATTGCGGCCAAAGAGGGTATTGGCCAACAGAGTGGGGGTCCAAAGGATGATGCCGTTGCGGATCATACCTTGGAGCAAACTCACTAGCCCCAACCCCACCACTCCTGGATACTTGATAAACTCCATCACGTCCCCAAACACACCGGAAGAACTGGTAGCCACCGGTTCCCTCTCCTGTATGGGGTGATTATCCATCCCTATGAACCACCAGACGCTCACTAGCCCCATGCCGAGAGCGGGCAAAACAAAGACCCAGTACCAGTTCACAACCAGCAACAAATAGCCGGAGACCGCCCAGGAAATGAAGAAGCCCGCGATTCCAGACGTAGCCAAGAATCCGGCCACGCGGGTCCGTTCCTGTTCCTCGGTCCAGTGGGAAGCAATCTTCAGGATGGGACCCCAGCCACTAGATTGTACATAGCCGTTAAAGGCCCACAGCAGCACCAGGAGCCAAAAATAGGAGACAAAGGGAAACAGGGCGTTGGCCACACAGCTACCCATCAGCCCGAAAAGAACGATCCTTTTCGCATCCCACCGATCCCCCAAATAGCCGTTGATCAGCTGGCCAACGGCATAACACCAGAAAAAGATCCCCGTCAGTAAACCGGACATGGCAGGGCTCCACCCTAGTTCCTGCTCCAGGACAGGTAGGACCATGGCCATGTTGTGTCTTCCCAAATACAATGCCGCATAGGCAAGCCAGAGCGTGAAAATGACCATTACTTTACGGTTTAGGATCTTCTTCCCCACTGCGGGCGCCTCCTCGCAAAACATTGGTATATACCAGTCTAAACCATGAGAAGTCTCTCGTAAAGAGGTTGAGCGCGAAAAATTGACTACCTGGCGATAAGATAACCGTCCCGGTCCTTAGGAAATGGTCGCTCACAGAAGCGTCAGCCTTTCCAGTACAGCACATGAAATCTTGTAGCCGGTTACACTTCTTGGGAGTACCGGGGTAAGACTAAGTCAAAGATATCATTGACATAACCGTCCAAATGGACTAAGTTTTTAGGTAACAACAACAATGGAATTGGGGTTGTTAATCAATGGTAACGCTACGAGATATTGCCAAAGCCGCGAACGTATCCGTTGCTACCGTTTCCCGGGTTCTGAACAACAAGTCCCTGGGACAGATTCCCATTAGCAACCGCACCCGGGAGAAAGTCCTCCGGGCGGCCAGGGAACTGAACTATTACCCCAATGTATCCGCCCAACGGCTTTCTATGCAGCGAAGCAATGTTATTGGCGTGGTTATCGAAGAATATATTGTCTTCTCCGCTAGTGTCAACGCCAACATCCTCCAGGGCATCGGCCGCTGTCTGACGGAGAAGGGATACTCCTTGGAAATGATCTCCAGCACGATCCATCCTCAGATCGAAGAACATTTGGAACGCATGGTGATAGGCAAACAACTAGACGGGCTCATTATCTGGACAAATCGCATCAGCGCCGACTTCTGCGAGTTTTTGCACCGACGGGGAGTGCCCCATTGCCATGTGCAATCCTACGCGGAGAACACCCAATGCACCGCGGTGCTTAGTGACAACGTCAACGGAGGATATAAGGCCACGAAGTACCTGATCGAAAAGGGCCATAGGCAGATTATGATCATCATCGACCCCCAACATATCGAGAGCAACTACAGATTGGAGGGATACAAACAGGCCCTCAAGGAAAGCAGCATCCAGTTTAACCCAGAATTTGTAGTTAAGGGTTGTTTCGGGCCCGATGTGGAAAGTTCCGTCATCGATCCTGAGGAATTTGAGAAGGCCGCCAGTCTTTGCACAGCGGTCTTTGCCACCAGTGATTATCTTGCCATTTCCGCCAGAAAGCTTCTACATTCACAGGGGTTCGACCTTAAGGCCATTATCGGCTTTGATGGTTCGGAGATCGCCAAACACTTGACACCGAAACTACCCACCATCCATCAGGATGGCTACCGGATAGGATATCTAGCGGCCACAAACGTGGAAGCCCAGTTGGCGGGAAGACCTTTGAAAGAAAAAGTCACCCTGATACCAGTCTCCTTAGTTCTTTAGCGTGACCCTGCTCCCAAGTGCAACCTTGAGATTGATGGCGTGCTTTGCTACCCATTATCCTCCACTAGACCAGTAAAGGGTCCGGTGGAGGAAGTCCTTTGTAACCAAATCTGATTCACCTGCAGTGTCGATATTCTCCCAACAAATGACCCCTTCGTTAGTGGCCTTTGTTCCGCAATACCAGCGAAATAAATATTGTTCCTCCACAAGAACAAGAGTGCTGGAAACAAGAGACTGTACAGTCTACGGAACCTCCTTCGTTCCGGATCAGATAAAGAACATGAGAGGTTTCGCCTCTCATATACACGAAGGTTCAAGGGAGATCTTGTTCCAGGATACTCCCTTCCACAGTCCCTGGTTGACAAAAGAACAAGGGGCAGGTTCGCGGGAGAATGATTGTCTCGATCGCTCCGGAGGGGCTAGTACGCTAATGTGCAACTCACCTACCTGGATTCTCTCCGCGGTACAAGCTATAATTAAGACATCCCAATATGAAAGGAATGGATGCCATGGACAACTACCAAGTGGTACTGGAGTTTTTCGAAAAGGCCGATGGTCCTTTGAACGCCGGTGCCGTGGCCGAGGGAACCGGTCTGGAACGTAAAGAGGTGGACAAGATCATGGCGAAATTGAAAAAGGAAGGTAAGATCGTTTCCCCGAAACGTTGCTATTGGGAGATTAAAAGGGACTGAACGCGCCAAGGCCCAGGACTCCAGGTCCTGGGCCTTGTTGTACGGAGCCTAGGCTCTTAGCCTGCCGTCCGCGGTGGTCTTCTGGGTCCACCTGTTTCTGCTCGCTAGGGCTACCCCGACCATGAAGGTGACCATTTCCGCCCCGGGGAAGGAAAGCCAGACCCCCACCATTCCGAAACATCGAGCTAGGATGAGAACTAGGGGAATGATGGCCACCGCTCCCCGGGTGATGGAGATTACAAAAGAAAGGGCCGTCCGCTCCGTGGCCGCACAATATCCCGCTCCCACGACGTTGGCCCCGGCAAAGATGAAGCCGGTAAAATAGATTAACAACCCCTCTTTAGCATAGCGGGCCAGTTCCACATTGTTCTCCCTATTGAAGGCTGCCACAATTTCGTCTGAAAACCCTAAAACCAACAAGTAGATGGCTCCTGCCGTCACCATCACCGTAATCAGTCCATAAAAGAGAATTCTCCGCAAAACCGTCGGCTCTCCCCGCCCGTGACTATAACTGGCCAGGGGCTGCAAACCCTGGCCAATACCTGTAAAGATAGACATGGCGATAAAAGCCAGGTTTGCCACCACACCGTAGGCCGCCACCCCCACATTGCCGGCAATGCCTAGAATGGTCAGATTGAACACCACCAGCACCAGTCCCCCGGAGATCTCAGTGATAAAGGTTGACAATCCCAGGGCAGCCATATCCCGCAAATACCGGAATTGAAACCTGCATCCTTGCAGTCGAAGGGTACAGGGGCCGCGGAAATGCAGCAGTAAAAGGAAAATGCCGATGACCGAGGCAATACCCGTAGCTAAGGCCGCTCCGAACATCCCCATCTGTAGGGGAAAGATAAGAATGTAATCCAGTAGGATATTACCGAAACTGCTGGTAAGCATCCCGGCCATGGCCAAGTTTGGATTGCCGTCATTGCGCACAAAGGCAAGCAAGACACTGTTTACCACAAACGCGGGCCCAAAAAGCAAAATGGTTCTTAGGTAGGTATTGGTCATCTCAAAGATGACTGCGTCCGCCCCCAAGAACACACTTAGTTGTTCCGAGAAGAGAAGACCTACCGAGAGAAAAACAAGTCCCAGGACGATCCCGGCCACCATGGCGTGGGTGAACACGGTCCTTGCCTGCCCTATCTGGCCCCGGGCTTTCAAGATGGCAAAGCGGGTGGCACCGCCGATACCGATCATCAATCCGCCGGCGTAGATCAGACCATACATCGAGATAGAAAGGTTCAGGGCCGCAAGGCCGTTGGTCCCCAATCCCCGAGCCACGAACAAGGTGTCCGCGAAGATATAACAGGACAGACCGATCATGCCCAGGACATTGGTGCTGACATATCGAAAGAAATCCTTTGATATACTTCTGCCCATACTTCCTCCAGAAAAAAGCGCCCGAATCACCATACCCGGGGTATGGAACCCGAACGCTACGTACTTTCCCGTAGGCTATGACGTATGCTTCAGTATACCATATGGTAAGATGCTGTCAATTTCCCCAACAGGTCTGGGCCCACGTTGCCACCCTAAAACCGGCGGGTAATGCACACTCTCCCCTTTCCAAGTAGTCGACTAGACTCGGTTCCACTGGGCAGATTCAATGCAGTTGCGTCCCAAGACCTTAGCTTTGTAGAGCAGCTGGTCCGCCAGGTGGACAATCTTGGCGGGAGACAGTTCTGGAGAGTAGGTCACCGTGGTGACACCGAAGCTAGCGGTAACATAGGGGTGACAGGAGATTTCTCGTTGGGGAGCTTGAGATCCTGGATCCGACCTTTGATCCTCTGCGCCGTCTCCACCGCCGCAGCGAGATCCATATCGGACAAGATACAGGCAAACTCCTCTCCTCCATACCGGGCCGCTAGATCCACAAAAACCGCGCAGACATTCTGACAAGACGCCACCGATCTTACGCAGACATTCTCATCCCCCATTACATGGCCATAATGGTCGTTATAGTCCTTGAAATAGTCGATGTCAAACAGAACAACGGATAAATGGGACTAGGAACGCCTCAACCGCAAGTACCCCCGTTCGAGGGTCTGGTCAAAGCAACGTCGATTGGTGATGCCGGTCAAACTGTCGGTGTTACTCAGCTCGGTCAAGGGGCGGTTGGGCTCAGCAAGGGCCAGTTCCATCTCCCTTCTTTCGTTGATATCCGTCAACAGGGCAAAGGAGCCTTCGAACCGACCCGCATCATCACCGATGGCCGTGGCCGAAACCAAAAACCAATGTTTTTCTCCATCCTTTCGCCACAGACAGCACTCGTAAATGAATCCTCTCCCGCTTTTCGGAGGTGTTCCTGCTGTCTATTCACGTGCATCTGGTTCTCCGGAAAAAAAGAACCATAGGGCCAACCCAACATCTTTGTAGTGGTGTACCCCAACAGAGAGGCCATCCGCCCATTGGCAAAGGTAATACGGAATTCTTCGTCAAAAATGAGAATCCCTTCGATGGCGGTCGCCACCACCCGGCGGAAACGTTCTTCATTCTTCTCCAACCGTTTTCGGGTCATGGCAATCTGTCGATCACTTCTTTCCTTGGCAAGCATGAGCATAATGTAACCGTTCAGAAGAAAGACGCAGTAGCTGCTAAGGGGTATCAACCTTGAACCGCCTGGGTCCGGATCTAGGGCATAGGTGGGGAAAGCAAAACACACCATAGCCCCCGTTAAGAACACCAAACCGCAAAAAATGTAACAACCACCTAGGAGTAATTCCAAGGAGGACCGAGCCCGGGCTTCCCGCAACAAGAATACCCCGGGCAAGAAGCAGAGGAGACTCTACAGGAGCAATACCAGTCCGTCCCGGTAGGGCAAAGACAAGAACAAGGTCACCGCAGACCCCAGCAGCGGTGGCCAAATGGATCCAGCGCCTTACCTGACGGCCCGTGGGGATATAGGTGGTCCAAGCCTCATAAACACAGCCAAGAAGCAGAACAACGGGGGCCAAGGCCGCAAAGCCTCGAAAACCAACCCCTTGCAGGTAGAGCGTGAAGGATCCGGCAGCCTGCAGAAGCTTCGCTCCGATTCAAAAGGGGACCTCTTGGGGATTGTTCCCCAGAAGCTTTAGCAACACCAAGAGTAGCCCCAGCAACAAGGAACCCAAGGCCAACATTACAAAGACAAAGACTGAATCCATTTGAACCTCTCAGTTTCTCCTGTGAGTTACTTGCTGATTGTATATGTATAATAATTCCATGCCAAACAGGAGGATACCTTTACAAATCCCTATGTATTTAAACAAGTAATCCCTTTGTAGCAAAGAAGGGAAGTCTTCTATCCGTTGAACGAGAGCATAGGGCTTTCCCGATACAATTGGGTCTGCAAAGACTTAAGATATCGGACCCACTCCTGGGCCCGATATCCTAAGCCGCCTTTGGTCTCCCAAGGAGGAATCCTTGTTCCACCAATGAAAGCCCGGTTACTGTGTCTGTACCACATTCAACCCTTGGCCGCGATTTAAGGTGATCACCGTCTCCAATCGTAAAGTCTTTCCAACCAGAACCGCAGGGATTTCCTCGCCGTCCAGGTAAACCCGACAAATACCTTCACCAAGGGCCTCCAAAACAAGGGCGTTGAGTTTTAAGGTACCATGGATGACCTCTAGGGAAAACTCCCTGTTAGTCTCACCCAGAACCTGACCGAACTGTCCCCATGCGGTACCGGTAGACCAAAAACATTGGAAATCATCCTCTGCGTACCGGGGAGCAAAACCAATGATCCCCTTGGGGACACTGTAAGTAAAGCCCGAGAGGGCCAACAGCAAGGACCAACTGGCCATGGCCCGCACGTAATGATGTCCGCATTCGATCTCATCCCAAGGGTTGCGGTTGTATCCCGCGTAGCGGTTCCGGAGGGTCTGCACGATCCTGATCCCTTCCGCCACCAGTCCCTCGTAGATTAAGTGAGCCGCCACCTGATACTCAATCCCAGTCCACACCTCATCGGAATACACAAAGGGGATCACCGGCCGACCGCCATGGGGCCAAGAGCAAAGAAGCAGTCCGCCTTCATTATTAAGGGCGAAAACCCGTTGCACATTAGCAAAGTCTAGGAAGTCTTCCCGGAAGTTATACCGAAAGACCGCGTACACAGCGGCTTTTACCCTTTCCGGATCGAGTAAATATCCCAGACCCGCCACATGGGCACAGAACTGTCCCAATAGTTGGTCAGAAAGACATCCATCGCCAAATTGGTATTTAGGAAGAATTCTACCTTCTGCATCGGGTTTCGGTGAAAGCAACCGCTCGGGGATGGTTATGCCTTCGAAGACCTCCACCTTTTGCCGATAGTACTCGCCGTTCCACAATTCTTCCTCTACTCGTTTGCGGCCCTGTTCATAGATCCTACGGTACTCCGCGGCCTTCTCCCCCTCCCCTAGATAACGGGCAATCTCCTCACAGGCCCGCAAAGCTCCCAGATACATAACGGTGGTCATGGGGTTTGGTCCGTAGAATTCAATGTCATAGGTGTTATGCTGGTCTCCTTCCATCACACCGTCCCTGTTGGGATCCCAGATCGAATCAAAAGACCGCGCCTTGTCCGGTGTGATGGTCCAGGCGTACTCTAAGGCCAGTTTTATTTTCGGCCACAATTCTTTGATGAAAGAATCATCACCGGACAGTTGCCAATCCCGATAGGCCTGGATGATAGCACCCATCTGACCATCGGCGCAGGGTTTATGTTCCATGTGCTGAATTCCCCGGGGGATCTTGGTACGAAAACCCATATGGCCTTTGGAGCAGGTATTGTATAGAAATTCTGTGCGTCGCATGTCCCGTTCCAATTCGGGGAACAAGAAGGCTAAGGCCTGTTCATAGTTCCAAACATGCACACAGTTTCCATGGCAAGAGCCCACCTGATCAAAGCAGCCTTCCCACCCATAGAAGGTCCCATCTTCTAGCCGGAAACAGGTTTGGGTTCGTAGGGTGCTCACCTGGCTTGTGATGGCATCGAGGACACAACTGGGCAGCGTACTGCTCCACATGGTATCCAGCCACCTAAAGGTTTCTTCCTTTAGGCGGTCGAAATGCTCGAAAGTATATAGTACTGCATCCCAAGCGTCGGCAAATTGCTTGGCCAGGTATTTTCTCAGTATGCGATGTTCCTCGTCCCCCACCACGGCAAAACCCGGCGGATTTTTCATGATGGGAAAATGCCAGGCCAACACCACGGGCAAAACCACTTCCTCCCCGGGCTTTAACGTAGCATGCAGGACCATACTGGACACATCGCCTTGGGGACTGGGGGAGCCATCGGTATCCGTTGGTCCTGTCACTGTTCCCCGGGCGGAAAATTCATCCCAAAACAGATGGCTGGCATCCCACCAGCCGGATCGGAACCAGCGGGTAGTAACACTGACCCTTTCCCAATTGGTGGCCAGGGCGATGGTTCCGTTCTGGGGATCATCGTCCTTTCCCCTGGGATTGCTTAGGAATAGCCCCTGTACTCCTTTGCTCCGGCGATACTCATTGGTGGCACCCCGTCTATCGTAGCCGCCGTCCTCCTGGGGAGCCGGGATAAAGTTGGACACACTGACCGCTAATGAAATCTCCACTGGCACCACATGCGGGTTTTTCACTTTCCACAGGAAGATCCCCACCGGCAGGGAACTGTCTGGCACATTGTGGGGAATCAAGGGGTTAAAGGCGGTCAGGCCCACCTCCACCGGCATATCATCGTCGATGAACTTCAGATCCGCAATGGGATATGTACCGGTAAACTCCACTTCCTGGAAGCGGCCCACACCGGAAAGCTGATCCTGGGGAACACCGTGTCCGTAGTTATAAGGCGGGAGAATCCTCCGTTCCAGGATCTTGGCCACCGGTGTCTCATCTTGCCGTCGGGCCCACAGGGCGAAAAAGGTAAAGCGCTGAACCCGGCCTTTATCCGGATGGTCATGGATCTCCCAATCCTTCAGCTGTCCGCGACCTCCCAGGCTGACGGTTCCTGTCCCGATACCTCCCAAGGGAAAAGCAATCTGTGCCAAAGCTTCACCGGTAAAGATCCGTGGTTGCTGTCTAGGCAAGATAACTCAGCCTCCCATCCTCTCAGTATTATCGTCTAGCAAGTTCTGACCGGTCTTGTTTATTTCGCTATTTAACTAATTCGACACCAACCCCATGTCAGTCCTACCAAGAAGCACCATCTTCTGTATCCCATAAAGCAAATCGGCATGGCAGCTACTCGCCATACCGATTTGCCTTTGCTACATTTATCCACTACCCTTTAGGCCGGAAGTTGACCGAGGGCCCTTCTACCCAACGGAAAGGACCACTCCCGCTCCCACACCACTGATATAGACCGGTGCCGGTCCCACCTCCAACCCGATCACCTGGTCTTCCACCGCAACGGAGAGCTCTTCGCCCAAGTGACTGACCACCCGCACCGGTCCGGTATGATCCCGCATGATGGTCACCGGGATCGGTCCTTCGATGTTCCACAAAGCTAACTTATAGCCCGCGGACCCTTTAAAGAGATAGGCCTGCAGCCCCTTGGTGGGGGTCTCTTTCCCGGCCACCTGTCGGAGGAAGGAGTATTCTCCCAACTCCAGACTCAAAGTCTTAAAGGCGGTAAAGGTTTGCCGCCGGCGTCCATCGGCATATACCAGCCCGTGTCCCCTTTCATGGCGCCAGTCCGCTAGGGTGAACCATTGCAGAGACTCTACACCGATGCTGTGCATAGCAATGTAAAACCGAGGCAATTCCGCGGCCACCACCTCTTCCCGAACCTGGGGGAAGGGAGCTTCCTCCTCCTTCCAAACCCCTTCGATCAATCGTCCGTATTCGGTGATTACCATGACCGGCGGATGGCCCAAGGCGGCGGTGTAAGCCTCCTTTAGGCGCAGGAACAGGGAACGGGTAGATTGATCCGCATCCATCACCGTAAAAGGCCGCACCCAGGGGACGTTATTGTCGTAGTGCTGGACCTCGGGATATCCGGCCTTGGCACCGTATGGATGGATGGCAAACCCCTTGATCTCCGGTGCTAAACCCTGTTCCATAAACCAATAATGGTTGCTAATCACATCGCTGTTGGTGAAGGTCAAGATCGAGGGGTCGTACTGGTGGATCGCTTTCGCCCCAGCGTTGGCCATGCGTACATATTTCTCCACCCAAGGGGAAGGGGGCGCTCCGTACCACTGGCCGCCGAAATCCCGGCGAAAACCAAAGTTGTTGGGCTCGTTCCAAAGGATTAGGATGAATTCCAAATCATACTCTTCCCGCAGCTTGCGGGCCACGGCAGCGCAGAACCGGCCATAGGCCTCTTCATCGTAGGGATCGTCGGGATATGCCTCAGCATTGGGTCCAAACAAGGTAAAGGACAAAGCCAGGTTGTTCTTTTCGTAAAAACGCAACCGTTCCTCAAAGGCAGCAGGAAAGACATAGTTCCCCGGGGTCTGTTCAATAATCGCCCAAGAGACATTGTCCCGGGCCCACTTGACTCCAAGTTCGGTGAGTAACCGCAGGTATTCGTGGCTCATCCCCTGGGTATAGTGCTGATTCACACCCAGGATATTACCCAGAGCCCCTGCCGGATACACGGAACCCCCTTGCCACACCGTAATTCCCAAGGGCGGATACCCCGTCAAGTCCACTAACCCGTTCGCATCGGCATAGGTCCGCAGCTGGATGCCTAACCACCGGCCCTGGAATCCCTCCGGTACCTGGATCGTCAGCTCCATAGTGGCGCTGTCGCCTTCTTTGGTCAAGGGGCCACTGCCGGAATCAAGGACCTGGCCTTCCCGGGTTACTACCTCGTAGGTCACGTCCCCCGTTGATTCCACCCCTTCGCCCAGGGAGAAACTCAGCCCCACAGCCACCCTTTCCCCTGGCTTTACGGTATCGGTGGGCCCCGGGACACACATCTTGATCTCCTCAAACAAGCTTGCAGACACGCTCAAACACTCCTTCGGATTCTTGGGTTCACCAAAAGGGGAGCCCAAGCAGGATGTTTCCACAGAAAAGTACTCTTGTCGGGGCTGATCTTCAGTAGTAAAGGAAGCGCCAATCGGCCTGGGGATACAGATATTGCCCCAACAGCTCCAAGCCATCAATGGCCTCCATACCGGGATGGACAATAAACAGATTGGCGGGCAATTCGAAGACTTGACCTTCCTTGACCGCCTCCCAGGAAGCCAGTTGCGTATCAGCGAGCATTTTTTCCCGCAACTGCCCATGCCTGAGACCTTCATCTAGGCCCACGGCCAAAACCACCTCCGGCGTACTACTCAGTTCCGCCAACGCCAAGGGCACAAAGGGTTGTCCCTCCCTGCCTAGCACCACCGGCTGGATATGAAGTACCAAGGCCAAGCGGCCAATGTAGGAATCCGGTGTGGCCACAAACCACTCCCCTCCGGCAAAGACCATGATCAATGTCTTCGGCCGGGCCAAACCCTGAATTGCCCGTTGTAACCGGGCTTCCCGCCGCTCAATGCCTTCGATCAACTCTTGGGCTTTCCCTTCCTTCCCCAACAGTACACCCAGGCGTTCCAAGCTGTTAAGGGTATCCTGAAAGTTTTCCAGATCCAGGTACTGTACTGTGAAACCGTACTGGGCCGATACTTCAGCCAAGACCCCTTTGTAGGCTGAGGGAGCGAGGACAAGATCCGGCTTTAGAGCAGCAATCTGTGCTGAATCCAAGTCATCGACGCCGTACCCCGCCACCATTACCGGCAACCCCGTTGGTAAAGAACCGGTCCAACTGCCCACCACTGGGATTTCCAAGGCCTGGAGCAGACTAACCGTACCCTTGCCTACCGCCACAATCCGCTCCGGCATTTTCGCCACCTCTCCCGTTCCGCTCACCATGCTGGCACATCCTACCCCCGATAACAATATGATTAACACCATGACAGTCGAAAGATAGACAACACTCACAAGCCTTATCCTTTCCCTATCAGGTCCTTTCTCAACCGTTCTCCAACGCGCAACCGGTTGCCTGCACAGGGCCGTCAACCGGTTGCCTCCATCCCCTATTTCTGTCGATACAGCTCTAGCTCAAAGGCCCGGACACTCCAATCATATCGTCCAGGATCAGTGATCCGCAGACGCCATTCCTGGGCCTCCACTGCCTTAAAACGCACTTCACATCTTCGTTCTGAGTTCAGTTCCACAGAGCAAGCTTCACGCCAAGTGTCTCCATCACGATAGTCTAACGCGAAGCTCCTGACGATCATATTGGGGTCGCCGGCACCACTCTCTGCAACTCCGGTGTAGAACACTAAGGCGTGCACCTTCTCCGGATGGGGCAACTTGATGGTCACCCAGGTCAAGTAGGGCTCCCCTTCCTGCGGTCCGGTGTTTAAATGGGCCGTCACCCAACGGGTATTCAGATCGCCATCGATAAGGTTTTCGGGTCCCGTTCTCTCATTGAGTACCGAATCGGCTTCGATGATGATCTGCCCGTGGTAAGGATTGTGGGGACCAAGGATGTTGTCCGCAGGCTCCAAAGGACTTGGGTCAGGTTCAGGATCAGTTGAACTCAGAATACAGCCGCTAACAAGCAACAACAAAGTTAGAGCCAGTACCAAGTTCCTTTTCATGGACCGTAACCCCCTCCACTCGCTTATGTTCTAGATGGGACGACTAGTAGCCGCCGTGGGCGACTACTAGTCGTGATAACCTCAATTAGCCCGGAACAACTCCAGCTCGTAAGCCCGGACACTCCAGTCATACCGGCTGGGATTGATTACCCGGATACGCCACCGGCTGGCTTCCACCGGCTCGAAGACGGCCTCCGCCACCTTCTCTGTATTGCCTTCGATGACCACCACTTCCTGCCAGGCATTGCCGTCCCAATACTCCAAGGCAAAGGAGTGGATGATCATATTGGGGTCACCAGCGCCGTAGCCTGAAAGCCCAGTGTGGAACCGCAGGGCGGTAACCCGCTCAGCATGGGGCAGCTCCACAATGATCCAGCTGACGTACTCTTCCCCAGGTTTGGGTCCCGTATTGAAGTGCGCACTGACCCAACGGGTGTTATAGTCTCCGTCGATCAGGTTTTCCGGTCCCAAACCCATGGCAAATGTGGAGTCCGCTTCGATTTTAATCTGCTTGTGATAGGCATTGTGGGGCCCAAGGACATTGTTCTTCGCCTCAAAGTCGTAGGCGAAAGCCACACTGCCCATCGCGAGGAACAACACCGCCATTACCACCGCTAAACCCTTCTTCAACAACAACAACTCCCTTCGATTATTGGTTTATCCAGTACAGACTCCTCGGAGTCTGTTAACCTGCTTAGGTCAATCGGAACTCACTTTTCCCAAGTAGCATCAATTTCCAACTGCAACAACCGGTTGGCCTCCTGTAAAGCCTGCACCGGACTTTGCTCTCCGCTGGTTATCTTTAAGAAGGCATCCTGCCACAACTGGGCCGTAAGGTTGTAGTAGGGATTGGGCAGATCCGCCACACCTGAGGTATTGTCTGCGGTGAACATAGAGTTCAAGAACCAGGCAATCTGCGGATTGGCGTAGACATCCACATAATCAAAGAGACTACGGGGCATGCCGCCAAGCCAGCTTAGCTTCTCAAAAATGTAAGCCTGCCCTTCGCCGGAGGCGATAAACTCCACAACCTTAAAGGCCTCTTCTTTGTGGGCGCAATTGGACAAGATGAGCAGCTGCCAACCGCTGTAGTTCTGCACCTTCAGCCCATCGATATTCGGGGACCAGGTCACGCCGTAATCATCCACGCTCATACCCCCGCTCTCCAGGGAGGACACGGCCCAATACCCGGCATGCATCATCGCCGTCTTACCGGTCACAAACAGAGACTGCATGCTGGGCCATAGGGACGAAGACCCTACAAACTCCAGCATGGCCTGCCGCCCACCGCCGATCTCATAGATCCGCATCAGGGTTTCCGCAGCAGCTAGCATCCTTGGATGATCCAGCTGAGCCTTGCCGTTCACCAGATCCACCGCCTTGACATTGTAGAAGGCTTCCCAACGGGTGTAGTGGTGGCCATTGGTCTCCGGCGGATAGAACCCCAGCTCGGTGACGACTCCATCGGGACCCACGTTGCTCAGTTTAGCGTGGAGAGCCAAGAAGTCATCGATGCTCAATACCTCATCGGGACCCGGTGTGGGCAAAGCAGCCCGCCCAAAGCGATCCTTGTTGTAGAAAAGACCCCAACCAGGACCTCCCTCAATCGCGGGCACACCGTAGGTCTGGCCCTTCCACTGGGTCTTCGGCCACAGGTTGGGAGGAATGTCTTCCATTAACACACTGTTGGCCAAGTATTTGTCCAAGGGCTCAAACATGCCATCCTCGATAAGCTCCGGCACTAAACCGTAGCAAACAATATCCGGGCCTGTGCCGGAAATGACGGACATCACTAGTTTGTCGTGATCTCCGAAGGACCACTCCCAAGTGATCTCCACATGGGGGTTCCGTTCCATGTAGATATTCATCAATTCCTGGAAAATCGGAATATTTCCACTCCAGTCACTCCAGATGGTCAAATGGATCTTCTCAGTAGCTTGCACCACACCGGCACCGACGATAAAACTTAGCATTAGTCCGATCAACAGAGTTTTCTTAAACATTGTCTAGACCTCCTTATAAAATGTAATCTTTTAGAAGAATCAAGTTTCAAACACCACCGTCCTTCTGTTCCGAAGTGGTTCTTCCTGTCGTTGGGAAGGCTTCAAATTTCGTACGAAGGTCCAATACAACGTTCTTAAACTTTCATGTGATCACTAGGGAATCTGGACTTGGCATCCCGACCCCACTCCAGAGATGTAAAGGGGACCACGGCCAATGTCCACCTCTAGAACCTCGCCTTCATGGTAAACGGGTAGTTCTTCCCCAAGGTGGGTTACAATCCTGACCGGGTCAGTGCTATCTCGGGTAATTAAGACCTTTGAAGTACCGCGGGTATCCCAGATGGCCAATTTATATCCGTCGGAACCTTCAAAGAGGTAGGCCTGCACACCAAAGGGACTGTCGGCTCCCGCAATCTGCTCCACCAAACGGTAGTGGCCCAGTTCCAGACTAAGGGTCTTATAGGCGGTAAAGGTAAGGCGTCGCTGTCCGTCCTCGAACACCAGCCCGTGTCCCCGTTCCGACCGCCAATCGGCCAGGGTGAACCACTGGGCACTCTTCACCCCTAGGCTAGCCATGAGGATGAAGAAACGGGGTAATTCCTCCGCCACTAGATGCTCCGCATTTTCCGCAAAGGGCGCTTGACCCGGTTCCCAGACCCCTTCGATGAGACGGCCGAATTCGGTAACTACCATCTCCGGGGTATGGCCCAGTTCTTCCGCGTAGGCATCCCGCAAACGCAGGAACATGGACCGGGTGGACTGATCATCATCCATCACCCGGAAGGGAAAGATCCACGGTTGATTATTCCCATACCCCTGAATCTCCGGATGTCCCGCCTTACTTCCGTAAGGGTGAATGGAAAAGCCCTTAATCTCAGGCGCCAAACCCTTATCAATGAACCAATAGTGGTTGGTAATAACGTCACTGTTGGTAAAGGTAAGAATGGAGGGGTCATAGGCGTGGATCGCCTTGGCTCCCGCATTGGCCACCTTCACGTACTCTTCCACCCAGGGGGAAGGCGGTGCACCGTACCACTGACCACCAAAATCCTGGCGGAAACCGAAGTTATTCGGCTCGTTCCAGAGGATCAGGATGAATTCGAGGTCATAGTCCTCGCTGAGCTTGCGGGCCACTTCCGCAGCGAAACGCCCGTAGGCTTCGGGATTGTATGGATCGTCCGGATAAGCGGTCCGGTTCGGTCCAAACAAGGTAAAGGAAAGGGCAATGTCGTTTTCCTCATAGAAACGCAACCGCTTTTCAAAGGCCTCGGGAAACTCATAGACCCCCGGGGTCTGTTCGATGAGCGCCCATGAGACGTTGTCCCGGGCCCATTTCACACCCAACTCCGTAAGCAATCTCAAGTATTCATGACTCATACCTTGGGTATAGTGCTGGTTCACACCAAGGATGTTTCCCAAGGCCCCTTCGGGGTACATAGGACCATCCTGTTTAACCGCAAGGCCAAAGGGCGGCTGATCCCGGAAGGGCATTTCCTCGTTGTTGACCTTACACTTGACCAATTGCACGCCGATCCATCTTTGGTCATAGTCCTCGGGGATAGCCACTTCTGCCCGCAACACAGCGCCGGTCCGCAAAACCACGTTCGTTTCATATTGCTGCGTATTGATGACGTTTCCCTTTCGATCCACCACTTCATACTCGAAGAGCACCACGCTGCCCTCTTGCCGCTCACGAAAGCGCACTACCACTTCCACGGTCACCATTTCACCGGGCCGGGCCACATAAACCGGATCAGGAACTATCACCTCTACGGTTTGGAAAGGTAGTTCAGGGACATAGGCCACCGAAACACAACTAGGCAGTAGGATTACAAGCAATACCATTATCATGACCAACAAATAGACAGTCTTCATAAAGCATTCTGCCACCTTTACTCCTAGTCTTTGCCCGCCTGCGAATTGGGCGAGGGAAACACACCTAGCCGATGGATTTCCTTTCCCCTACCACCTCCTGGCACCCGTCCTTCCTTGAAAACATTAGTTTACACAGCTTCCTCTTTATCATCAAAGTTAGGCAGATACGCGCCCAAGTCCTTGAGTCGACGCTGCAGTTCAGCAATGGGAAAATCTCTCACCGAACAATCTCGTTCCGCCGCAATGGCTGCCGCTATCCCTGCAGCCTGACCGGTGATGTAGCAGCCGGGCATGACTCGCACAGACCCTTGGAGAAAGCGATCCGAACTAATGGAACGGCCCGCCACCAATACATTGTCCAGTCCCTTGGGCGTCAGGCAACGGTAAGGTATACCGTAGCTTTCTCCCTTTGCGTAGCGCAATTTATGGAAATCTGTGGCATATCTTTCGTAGTGTTCATCGGTAGGCGTTGAAGCATGGATATCGACGGGATAGCAATACCGGCCAATCTCATCGGGAAACACGGCCCGCCTATGGAAGTCCGCCAGACACAGCTCATAGTCCCCCACGATCCGTCGGCTTTCCCGAATACCCATGAGGGCACCGGTGGCCGCAAGTTCCATTCTCTCATATCCATCCAAGTATTCTTTATAATACCTTTCATACTCATCGAGCAGTTTCCGCCCTTGAATGAGCGCGGCCGTGAGGGAACGCTCGTCGGTACCATCGACACCGAAGATGTGACCGATATTGCCGCCGCCGAGGCTTTGGCCCACCCGCCACATCCCGGGCAAGTGCCGATCCTCATACGTAAACACCCGATCCTTGAAGGCCTGTTCCAGCATCCGATCATCGGGAGGCTTCACCCGGGACCAGTCGATATCCGCCCAGAGGCTGCACAAGGTCCCCGGCTGCATATGCCCCTCTTCATCACCCTTTAGGTATTCCGCTCCAGCCAAAACCGCGAGATCCCCATCACCGGTGCCGTCCACAAAGACCTTAGCCTCAATGGCAAACAAGCCGCTTTTCGCCGCGAGGATAGCGTAACAAACCTTCCTTCCCTCTTTCCGTACATCGATCAACTTCGTGTGAAAGAGAAACTCCACCCCTGCTTCCAAGAGCATATCATCATATACCCGTTTCAATACCTCCGCCCGGATGGAAAAGGCATTGTCCGGGCCCGTACCGCCATTCTCCCGCAGCCGGGTTAAGACCTCCTCCCCGATGCCGGCGGCGAGGAAGTTCACTCCATCGGAAAACATCATAAAGGCGGGCACTAATCCAGCGGTACCCATCCCACCAAGACAGGCCTGCTCTTCGACCAAAAACACACGCCGCCCTTGCCGCGCTGCCGCCACTGCGGCAGCTACCCCCGCCGGACCACCGCCCGCCACCAGCACGTCCACACTGTGCCGTACTGGTATGCTTCGCTCATAGGTGAGGACCCGATCAGACACCACACATCTTCCTTCCTTCGTAATGACAATGATTTACGATCACACCGACAAATCCTGGTGCAACATACCGATGATGGAAGCTCTCGCCACTACCTGTGACTAATGGATCCTGAGAGTCACTGGACAGCTCACATCTACACCAGAACTATCTATGTAAAGAACTTCAACTACTAACGCGAGTTACCAACTGTTGTTTTCATTATACTACTGGTTACTAACGCGTGTCAATAGCAAGTTAAAAGGACTTTCTTTCGCCACTGGCCAAAGCCTCTAAACCCTTTGAGCCGTAAGAAAAGCCGGTTTTCCGAAGGAATGCCCTAGCAGAGAAGTTCCGCTAGGGCACAAACAGGACAGTGTTCATTCATCCGAGGTTAGCTGACGGGTGGTGTTTCCCACCACCAAAGAACATCTGATCCAGATCTGTTGAGGAGTCATTATCTCGCCCGAGAGACGTTTCACCAACAAGCGGACTGCCTCTTGCCCCACCAGGGTCTTTTTCAGATCGACACAGGTAGGATAGAAATTCCGACTGGGATTGGGAACCTCTTGGTCCGATAGGGACAGCACCGATAGATCCTCGGGTACCCGCAGATCCGCGTGCTGTAAATTCTCCACCAGGTCAGCACACTTGCCCATGCTGAGGATCAAAGCGGTAAGTCCCTTCTGCCGAATGAAGGCCGCCAATTCCCTGGGATCATTCCAGACCTCCACAGGGATCATGTGCATCTGGGCAGCAGGGTTTTTCGCAATAACCTCCTCACAACCGACGATCCGATCCAGATCCGGCTCATAGTCCCCCACTGGCGCGGTGTAACCAATCTGCCGATGTCCCAGATCCAACAGATGCTTCATGGCCTCGCCACTCACCGTGCGATAGTCACTGGAAACCCAGTCCAACTGACAGTCCGGCACATTGCGCCGCCCAATATATACGATCTTATGTCCATCTTTGACCGCAGCCCTGATTTCCTCCTTATTGGTTTCGGCCCCCATGAGGACAGCACCGTCCACCATGGTCAGAATGTTAGCACCATCGCGGTAGATGCTCTGGTTTCCATGCCGATCGTGGCGGGTGAACATGAGCAGATCATAGCCCTCTTCCGAAGCCTGGCGCTCGATCCCCAAAAGGAAAGCATAGTAAAAGCTGTCCTGTTCGTAGGGAAAAGACTCCCGATAAATAAACACCCCAATCAGATTGTTCCGTCCACCGGCTAGTTTCTGGGCCGCTAGGTTCGGTGTGTACCCTAGTTCCATGGCTGCATTGAACACCCGATTGCGGGTTTCTTCCGAAATGACAACATCGGAATTGCGATTGAGCACGAGGGACACGGTACTGCGCGACACCCCCGCCCGCTTCGCCACATCACTTTGCGTCACCCTTCGCATCATGCACCACCTCACGGCCGTAGACTACTCGGCAGAAAAACGCCACTTCTAAGATGACAAGACCACCAGTAATCGACCATTCTTCATTGACCTGGCTCCAGGTTATCACTAATATACTTCATACCGTAGATAGTGTCAAAAAGACCAAGAATAGCTTCAATTATCCGTGGGACCCCTCATCCATATTGTACCATGCAGGCCCAGGATAAGGAACACCGTGGCTAGTCCTATGAAACCCTGAGCTTAGAGGGGAAATAAGGAAGGGCGCCTTGCCCTTCTGCGGCTCCACGCAGATAGGGTGACAACAATAATGGGCGCAAGACAGCAAGAGAAGGGGATAGGATTCACCCAAAGGGGGGCCATCCCGTTGGGGAATACCGGGAAAAAACTCCGTTGGCACCCTGCAAAAAGGGCATTCCCCCAATCCCGAGGGATCCCCCAGACAACACTGGAATCCTAGCCCACAAAGCACATGGGTGGCCATGGAGTTCAAAACAGTCTCAGGCCCTTTTCAGACCACAAATCAATATTTCGGGTTGGGCTGGCATATCATCTGGCAAGGCTTAGCTGGGGAGAAGGAGTTCGAAGGGCCTTGCACATTTTGGCAAACGGCAGTGGAGCCAGACCACATCCCTCAAACTAGCGCAAAAACAATCTAGCAGGCGATAATCGCGGCTTGATCAAAAAACTCCCTAATCCCTGCGGCGTTCCTCCCCACCGCCACCACACTGACGGGGCGACTAAACAGAAGGCTGCTCACTTGGTAAACATCCTCAATAGTCACGTCATCGATCCTTTGACAAATCTGTAGCGGCGTAGACACTGGCTTGTCGAATAAAATGGACTTGCTGAGGCGGCCCATCCGCGCCGCGGTGCTCTCAAGCCCCAGCATCAGGTTGCCCTTGAGCTGTTCCTTGGCCCGATCCAGTTCTAGTTGAGAGATGGGGTGCTTCATCAGTTGGTGGATCTCTTCCTGGATTAATTCCAAAGTCTGTTCTAGGGAATCGGCATCAATGCCTGCGTACACACCGAACAAACCCGCGTGTGCGTAGCTACTGTGGAAGGAATAGGTGGAGTAAGCTAAACCCTGCTCTTCTCTGAGCTTTTGGAATAAGCGGGAACTGTTACCACCGCCCAGTACCGTATCCAGAACATACATTGGATAGCGCAGGGAGGAATACCGGGTCAAACCCGGCACCGCCAGACAAAGATGCAGCTGTTCTAGGTCCTTTTCTTTATAGGCCATGAAGTGGTGATACCCCGGCTTTGTCAGCTCTGTCTTCTGGTGCTTTGTCGTCCACTGGGAGAAGTACTCTTCCAGAAGCTGCACCACTTCCCCGTGTTCCACGTTACCCGCCACCCCCACCACTAGGTTTGCGGGAGTATAGTTGTCTTCCTTAAATCTCTGTAACCGGTCGGAATCGAAGGCCCGCACCGATTCTTCCGTGCCAAGGATGCTTTGGCCAAGGCCATGGCCTTCGAACAGATAGTTCACCAATAATTCGTGGACCAGTTCTTCGGGCGTATCCTCATACATCTTGATCTCCTGGATAATGACTCCCCGCTCCTTCTGCAACTCACCTTCATCAAAGCAGGGATTGAGGAGCATGTCGGTCAACAGGTCAATAGCAATGGGCAAGTGTTTCCGGAAAACCCGGGCATAATAACAGGTATACTCCCGACCGGTGAAGGCATTTACTTCTCCTCCAGTGGAATCAATAAGCTCCGCGATCTCCCGGGCGGAACGATTAGCCGTACCCTTGAACAACATGTGCTCGATGAAATGGAAAGCACCGCTGTACTCCGCCGGTTCATAGGCCGAACCTACCCGAAACCAAAAACCAATGGAAACCGAATATACATGGGGTATTGTCTCTGTAACCACCCGAATGCCATTGTCTAAAACAGAATATTGAAACAAGCCAAGTTCTCCCCCCAGTCCGGATCTTGATCACTAATATACTGGATGGGATCATGCCTGTCAAAGGGAATTAGTCTTGCTTTTCCTAAGACCATCATGTGGCTGGCGCCACACCAACGAATGGATGAAAACTGGGGTGGGTAGTCGAAATCCCATCGGTTATCTCGAACATGTTTCGATCGTTTACGACCCTCATTCTTTCTTTGCCTTGTCCGCAAGGAAGACATCTTTTGTTTGCGAGAAAAATGTCTGCCAGATCAGCTCGATAGGCGAAGGGCAAAAGCCTATTCTACCCTTCCTTGGTGCCCACAAGTCTCCAGGTAAAACCAACAGAAGGAATTCACTGACCTTATCTCGTCAACTGTGCAAATCAAAGCAACGGACCTGTGTCTGTCTTCCCTCTCCTAACTCACCCGTTCTTCTCTTTTCTTGTTCTTCAAACTGGATCCCCTGGGAGGTCTATCCAAAGTAGGAATGACGATGTACTAAGACAGCTAACAAACAGCCTATTCTTAATACATCGTCCCTCAGTCCATCAGAAACCCAGCTGCTTTAACCAGGTACCACAGGCCTTTGTCCACTGGCCCACCTGAGGATCCTCCTCGGCCAAGCCCATCCCATGGGGACCATGGGGGTAAATGTGCAACTCGAAGGGCACCTTGTTTTCGCTTAAAGCCTCAGCGAACATCAAGCTGTTTTCCACCGGCACCACTGCATCATCCGCGGTATGCCAAAGGAAGGTGGGTGGCGTCTGTGGTGTCACTAACCGATGGGTAGAAAGACCCAGTCTTTGGTCTTCGGTGGCCTCGGGCCCCAACAGGTTCGTCGCCGATCCCCGATGGGCATACTTGCCAAACAAGGCGATCACTGGGTAACAAAGGATCAGGGCATTAGGTAGGTAGTCCTCCTCAGCCACCTCGTCCCTGCAGCCCGTCTCCAAGGGCGCTGTGACGGTACCCAACGAAGACACAAGATGTCCCCCGGCAGAAAAGCCCAAGACACCGATCTTGTCTTTGTGAATTGCCCATTCTTGTGCCCTGGATCGCACATATTGGACCGCCCTGCGGACATCAAGGAGTCCTGCGGGATAACGGTGTGGGGCAACACGGTAATCGAGCACAAAGGCCACAATCCCCAAGGAGGTCAGCCATTGGGCAATGGGTTCTCCTTCATGGGGGGCCTTGACAGCATAACCACCACCGGGACACACAATGACCGCTCCCGTGGGCTCTTTGTGATCCGCTGGAAAATAGGGGGTAAGGGTAGTAGGAATGCCTGTGGATTCAGGCCAGATTTTAATGGGGGTTTGTCCATTCAACGGATATTCATCCTTTCTAGACAGTTGTCCACTACACTACTAAGAAACAATATACTACTTTTTGCGCCCGCTGTCTGCTAGCCTTCGCCAAATCAAGGGGATTAATGAAGCATAGTCAATCCCGAGAAAGAATCGCGAGGCTTCAGAAGAATAAAGGGCCCACAGGCAAAGCACCGGTGGGCCTAGGAATGTAGAAGCAGTCTCCGCTGGGAAAGGGAGGATCACCTAACCTTTAGTGTTGCAGGGCATTCTGTTGGAGGGCCAGCAGGGCCCCGATGGGCACCAACCGATAGCCCTTCCCTTGCAGTTGCTCGATCATCCGGGGCAATGCCGCCAAGGTATTGGGCCGGGGATGCATGAGGACGATCGCTCCCGGCGTAGCCTTGGGTACCACCCGGTTAATGATGGTGTCAGGGGTGGGGTCCTGCCAGTCGATGGTATCTAACGTCCACATGATAGTTCGATACCCCAACGAGGCCGCGGTGGCGGTGACCCGCTGGTCTACGTCCCCCGCGGGCGGAGCAAACAAAAGGGGCTTGTAGCCCACATGTTCCATGATTACCCGCTCCGCTTCCACGATCAGTTCCAACAGGTCAGGATCGGACAGTTTTGTGGTCTGGGGCGCGTGCCAATAACCGTGGCTGCCAATTTCGTGCCCCGCCTCCGCCAGTTGCCGCGCCAAGGTGGGGTTCTTCTCGGTCCAGGTGCCGGTAAGGAAAAAGGTAACCTGTACTCCGTACTGGCGAAAAACATCAAGCATCTTTGGCAGCACGTCTTCTCCCCAGTCCACATTCACCGCAAAACTCATCACTGGCTCGTTCACCCGTGCCTGATAAAGGGGAGTGAACATATCGGAGGTGATGGGCGGGTCTACCGGTTGCATCACGAAGGTGATCTCTTCACCCATCCGGGCCTGCAGGGCCCGTTTGGCCGTAGCAGGGACGTCAGCAAAGAGCCCCGGCTGTTCACTGATCACCTGGCCCGTGGCCGGATCGTATCGAGCGTTTACAGGGCTCACCTCCACCTCGTCTTTCAGCTCATGAAGCACCTTCAACAGTTCTCCTTCCAACAGCCCGCCAATATCCCGGCCGCAAATGTGCACGCCGGGACGGACGCCGTAGACGTAACGAACAAACTGGTCTTTAATACCCAAAACCAAACCTACCACCAATAAACCGGTGAAGAGCCAGCTCGCCAACAGAAGCATATCCTTGGGTATATGTAACGAGACAATGCGGAAGCGGACCACTTAGCTTCCCCCCTTTGCGGGCCTTTGCAGGCCGGAGTGGGGCTCGATGACATAATTATCTTTGTAGATCAATTGGGAGACCGGCACAAGCTCGTAGCCCTGGGCCTGCAGCTCCGGAATGATCCGTTTGATCACCTCAGCAGTGTAACGACCATTGTTGTGCATCAAGATGATCGCCCCCGGCTCCACGCTGCCCATAATCCGCTGGTAGATGTAATCAGCGGTTACGTCTTTCCAGTCTAGGGAATCCACGGACCATTGGATGGTGTAATAGCCCAGCTCAGCAGCGGTTTCGATCAACAGGTTGTTATACTCCCCAAAGGGAGGGCGAAAAACAGTAGAGCTTTGCCCGGTGAGGTTTTTGATAAGATCATGGGTCAGCATGATCTCGGTCTCGATTTGACTTTTCGACAAGGTGCTCATGTGGGGGTGGGTCCAACTGTGATTACCGATCTCATGGCCCATGGCCGCAATACGGCGCACATCGTCAGGGTACTTCTCCAACCAGTATCCACATAAAAAGAAGGTGCTCTTCACCCCGTATTGGTCCAAAGTAGCCAAGATATCTGCGGTATATTCATTTCCCCAGGTGGCATCGAAGGTGAGGCTGACCTTCTTCTCCGGCGTATCCACCGCATAGATGGGGACCAACCGGCCGGTCAACAGTCCCATCACCGGCTTGATCACTTCTTTGCTTATCAGGTAGAGATTCATCAGCAAAAGCACGGCCACCGCAATGATTAAGGCACTACGGCGCCCTTTGGGTAAGTAATAGATGCTCATGGTTACCCCTCCCGATAGAATCTATGCAGGAGGACACCAAGCTATTACTCAGGGATGAAATCCTCGCAAGCGTGCAGGATCTCCTGGATCGTACCTCGATGGAAGGTACATTCGGGCAGGCTATTTAGCACCACGGCACCGTAGGGACGCCGCAGGACCCGCGCATCGCAAAGCAACACGATTCCCATGTCCGTTGTCTTACGAATCAAACGACCAAAGCCCTGCCGGGTTTTGAGCACCGCCAAGGGCAACATGTACTCGATAAAATCGTTGCCGCCCCGCTGCCGAATCGCCTCGCATTTTGCTTCGGTGATGGGATCCTCTACAGCTTTGAAGGGCAGTTTGGCCAGAACCACACAACAAAGGGCACTCCCCGGGACATCCACCCCCTCCCAGAAACTATCGGTACCCAAGAGTACTGCCTTGGGGGTGGTGCAAAACTCCTCCACCAGTTGCTTGCGCTCCTTTGTCCCCTGGACGAGGAAGACAAAGTCTGGTAAGCGTTCGGACAACAACCGGGCCTGCCGCTCTAGGGCAGCATAGGAGGTAAAAAGAATAAAGGTCCGACCTTTGGTCTTGGGCAATAGCTCCACCAAAAGCTCTAGCAGGGCCTGATCATAGGCCTCCTCCCGGGGATCGGGTAGATCCCTGGGCACCCCCAGAAAGACTTGCTCTTTGTAGAAGAAGGGCGAGGCCAGCTGAACGGTAAACGTCCGCTCCTGTAACAGCGGATCCGCCTCCTTACCGATCCCCAATCGCTTAGTGACAAAGGCAAAATCGTTATTCACCGTCAAGGTGGCCGATGTCAGCACCACGGTCTTGTTACTGGAGAAAAGATGCTCCCCGAGGAAAGGGCCCACGTCGATGGGGGCACTACGCAAGGTGAGGTTGGCTCTGGGGGATCCGGCATATTCCATCCAGACCACGAAGTTATCATGGGGGTAGGTGGCAAAAAAATCTGCGGTGGCGCCCAGGTTTACACACCGGTTGGCCATCCCTTTGATATTGTGATAGGTTTCCTTACAAGCCTCATCATCCTCTAAGGGCTCCGCAAGGTCCAAGAGCTTCTTTCCCAGTTCATTGGCCGCCACCGCCAGCTGAACCAGTTCCGGCACAATTTGCTCACACCATTTTCGCCAGAGGGGAGAATCATCAGCCCGCAAACGCAGTCCCACAGCAGCAATATCCTGTGGGACGACGGCATCTAGCCGCTGGAAAAGACGGGTCGCCACCTCCTCCAAATCCCTGTACGCGGGCTGCAAAGTGGTTTCCACCGTGGTCACCAGCTCGTCAAGACCAAGCCGGTGGCCGGTGTGGCGGAGACTGGGAAGCAGTCCTGTTTCTTTGTTTTTCCCTTTCCGATACAGCCGGCCCAGCAGTTGTCGCGTGCCCAACCGGGACAGATTGCTGCCCAGATACGCACAGGCCACATCTTCCAGGTTGTGGGCCTCATCAATAATCACCCGTTCATAGCGGGGCAGGACCCCCGCCTGTGGGCTGACCTGTTTGATGGCCAGGTCCGCACAAAGCAAATGATGATTGGTGATCAAAAGCTGCGCCTTGGTCGCGGCCCGCCGATGCTCAAAAAAGAAGCAATCGGAGAAGTAGGGACAGTCATTGCGCCAGCAGTCGTCGGCATCGCAGGCAAACTTTAACCAGAGGGATTCACTGACGTAAAAGTCCAGGTCACTCCGACTGCCGGAATGGGTCGTTTTTGCCCACTGCTGAAGCCGCTGTTTTGCCTTGGTTTCGTCATCCTCCAACAGCTGGGTCTGCTGCAAGAGATCCCCCACCTTCAAGCGACACAGGTAATTGCTCCAACCTTTCACCACCACCGCGGAAAAACTCCAGCCTAAGGCCGCCTGGATCAGGGGAATGTCCTTTTCCAACAGTTGTTCCTGGAGATTAATGGTGTTGGTGGAGACAACCACCGGTTCCTCCTGTTCCAAGGCCCAGGAGATGGCCGGCAACAGATAGGCCAGGGACTTCCCTACGCCGGTCCCCGCCTCAATGATGGCGATCTCCTCTTGCACAAAGGCCCGCACCACCGCTGCGGTCATCTCTTCCTGGGACTTCCGATACTCATAATCCGGCAGAAACTGACTCAATTGTCCGCCGGGCCGTAAAATGTCAATATGTCGTTGGATCTCTTCCCGTAGGCCCATGGATGAACTCCTTGTCTTTTGCTTCCTTCATTCTACTGAAAAAGACAAGAAGTAGCAACTTAGCCTACTCCCTAAGCCGGGGACAGCGCCCCAGGTTGTCCAGGAATCGTAGTAGAGAATTCTTTCGGATGATTTGGGAAAGGGAGTATCGTTCGGTAAGAAGATGAATTCCCAAAAGACCGATGAGCCAGCCCAGTTTCACACCACGGGAACACCCCAAAAGAAGATAGCCTAGGGCACCACCGAGGAAATTAGCTCCTCCATCCCCCAACATGGCCCAGCCCCGCAGATCGTAAAGTACGTAACCCAAGAGGGCACCCAAAAGCAGCAGACTAAGATCCCATTGTCTGGCCAGAAGGGGCAGTAGCACCAAGAAAGAGAACTTCACCGCCCGGCCAGGGCGCAGATCCAAAAGATTCACCAGGTTAACACTGAGGGCAAAAAGCAGCGTGTCCATAAACAAAGCACCCCAGGAAGAAGTGTGCCTGGCCGCTACCCCCAGGGCCACCAGCAAGCCCAAAAGGGCCTTCAGTAATCCTGAGGTAATCACCCCGGAGCCCAAGGCCCTCAGATGACCCCCAATCCCCCGGTATTCCCCATCACCCAGCAGATCGTCCATGATCCCTAAGGTTCCCACCAGCAACAAAACCGCCGCGCCATGATGGTCGCCACCAAGAACTACCGTCCCCAACCCCACCGTAAACATCAGGACAAGTCCACCAATCATAGGCACGGGAGTGCCCTGGAAATTGCGCGCCACATAGCCCCGCCGCCGGGCAAGGTCGATTAGGATTCCGCCTAACACAAGGGAGAATCCCCAGGCCCCCAGTAACCGCCACATCCCTATTTCCCCCTCCAGACCTCTTTACAAATCGCCCGCAGCACATGGCAAAACTGTCTGCCCCGGTGCCGAAAGCCCGCCAGGTCCCGTCCGGTGAAATGATGGCGGAAATGGAGGTCAACCTCTTGCACCCTGGCCCCCAGACGGGCCAACTGAAAGTTCATACTGGTCTCCACCCCATACCCTTGCCCAAAGTCGATCCGCAGTAAAAGATCCCGGCGGCCGGCCCGCTGTCCCGACAGGGGAAAACGGAGGGGAACAGCCCCAAAGCGAGTAGCAAACCGGGCCAGACGGACCACCAAACCAAAACCACCGCCGAAGCTTTCCACGGGACATCCCACGGTAACGTCGGCCGCTCCGGTGAGCACCGGCGCCACCAGCTTCGTCAACTCCTCGGAGGTCGTCTCCAGATCCCCGTCAATGAAAAGCACGTAGGGATACCGGGCTTCACGGATCCCCGCGGCCATGGCACGCCCTTTCCCCTGGTTTACCGGCAACTGCAGGACCCGTCCCCCAGCCGCGGCGGCCAGAAAAGCCGTCTTATCGGTGGAGCCATCATCAACGACGAGGACCTCACCGACCCCCGGCATCCCTTTGGCCATTTCCACCACCCGGCCGATGGTGGCCTCCTCATTGTAGCAGGGGATAATTACCGAGATCTTGTCCATTGGATTCACCTAAGGTCCCGCCAAAAGGTCAGCCAGCATCTTTTGGGCCACCTTGGCTGCCTCCTGCAGACTTAGACTCACAGGCTCCCTCTGCTGTACCGCGTAAACCAAGGCCAACTGTCCAAGCAGGCTGTCGGCGCCCTCTAAGAAGACCACAGGGACGTCACCCCAAGCCTCTCTGTATTCGGACCCGGCTCCCGAAGGACTGGCTACCACCACCGGGGTATTTAAGGTTTTAAACTGTTTTGCCAGTTCCCTTTGTAGGCCCAGCCAGTAGGTCTTCTCCCCGGGTTCTATGGCCAGCAGAACCACCAGAAGATCGAAGGTCCCTTGGAACCGGCCCACCTCAATCCCTTCGGCCCCCTTACCAGTGGTTAAAGCTGTGTAAACCCGCTGGGCATGGTCTTCCACCGACACCGACCAGACGGGAGCCACCTGGAGCACCGTGACCACCTCTCCGCCTGCAGCCACAATCCCCCGCTCCACCACAGGCCAGAGGGTGCTCTCCCCCAGAATAACCACTGCCAGACGTTGACCACCAAGGCGGTTGGCCACCACGGCGGCCCCGGCCTCCCAGAAAGTCTCCTCCAAGATGGAAAGATGCTGGATGTACTGGTTCATCTCTTCCTTAAGCAGGGAGTTTTCCGCCCGTAGTCCCTTCAGCTGCCCCCGCAGCTCCTCGGTCAACTGAAACTGTTGATCAATCATATCCTTGTCCCCGGTGAGTAGGATCCCAATTAGGATTCCCAAACCCAGGGCCACGAAGATCCCCACCAAAGTGGCCACATGATAGCGAAAATCCACGATCAACCCGATCACCAGCCAAAGAACAAAAGTACCCGAACCACAAACATATGGGCCAGTTGTCGCAAGGGTTCGAAGAGCATCCACAAGACCACCAGGGGAATCAGGGCAGAACTGGCCACTCCCAGGGAGTACCAAAAACGCGGTCTTCCGCTGTAAAGCTTGTTGACCCCCTTGGCATCGATCAAGATGGAGCCCACCTTCATCCGCACCAGTAAAGTGGAAGCCATCCCGGGACGCCCCTTTTCCAAAAACTCAATAATATTGGAATGGGTCCCCACCGCGACAATCAGATCTGCCCCCTCCTGATGAGCCAAGAGCAAGGCCAAATCCTCACTGGTCCCGATGGAGGGGATGGTGTCCGCGGCAAGACCGAGGCTCTGCACCCGGTTTAGACCCGGCGCTCGCCCATCGGGATAGGCATGGACAAGAAGCTGGGACTTCCCCCGCAGGGCCTTGTCACTGACGCTGTCCATGTCCCCGATAATTAGGTCCGGGTGGTACCCAAACTCTAAGAGGGCATCGGCACCCCCGTCCACCCCAATCAACACCGGCTTCATCTCCCGGATGAAGGGGGCCAAGGCGGCCAGGTCCTCCCGGTAATCGGTGCCCCGTACCACCACCACCACGGGCCGTTCTCTGATCCGCACCTTGAGGGGAGGGATCTGCAGGGGGACCATGACCAACTCCTTCTCTTCCTTTGCGTACTCCAAGGTGTTGTCCACGAAGGCTTCTAACTGCCGCGCAAAATTCTCCTGGGCCTGTCTTTCCCGTTCTTGGACATACTGTTCATCAAGGCGCCGGACCCGGGCCAACCGGCGACCGTTCTGGATCAGGGTATCGTCCGCGATGGTCAGCAGGACCCCCTCCTGGATCTCTTCAAACAGCTCCGGGGAGGCAACACAAACGTCATATAAGGGAATCCTGGCTTCCAAAAGGCGCCTTGGTCCGACGTTGGGGAACTTACCCGTCGATGAGGGGGCGAAATTTACGATGGCCTTGGGCCCATGACGAATCAGGGCAGCAGCGGAAACTTCATCGATGTCCGCATGTTTGATAACAGCAATGGCATTTGTCGGCAATCGCAGCAGCAAATCCTTTGTCTTTTCGTCTTTGTATGCCTTCCCCACAAGCTTCATGGACCCACAGCCTTCCAGGTTAATATACCTAACATCCCAGTAGTTATTATCCTGCAAAGGCGCCTTAATCTATGCACAAAAGAAGGGTAGACACCCACTGGCGTGGCCAAAGACAAGGGAAAGCCTTACCCCAGGGATCCGCGGCTGTCGGGGTCAGAAGGAAGAAAAGGAAGGCCCCCGTACCAAAGGAGGAGGTCCCAGACCGGCTTTCGCTTCTTTCGGGCTATGGGGGCCTTGACCGCTAAAGCATGGAGATTCTGTGGTTTCTGTAGCCCATGAGGTAAGTAACTGAGGAGGAAATGAAAAAGGCGTTGGAAGGGCGACCCGTATCGGGGACCACGCCCGGACTAATTTGGGCTAGGGTTTGTAACTGCCCTTTGACAAAGGCACTTTCGATGGCATACCGGATGGAACGCTCCACCTGGCTAGGTTTTGCGCCATACAGCCTCCCCACCGTCTCGTACAGACTCAGGACGTTGTTCAACACTTCCGGTTGGTGATAGGCAATGGTGATGGCCGCCACCAGATAACGATAGCCCTTGAGGTGGGGGGAGATCCCGCACTCCTGTAGATAGCTGTGCAGACGGTTTTCCACACTGACTTCCAACAGGTAACTACGCCGGTAAGTGGCCAAGTAGATCAAACGGGCCCGGAGGATCTGGACATTGAGGGGTTCAAGGAGGCAGTAATCCACCACGTTATGCTGGACCAACTCCACAGCCCGGGAAGATTCCTCGGAAAGGATCAAGAGGATCCGAGGACGGTGGGGAAGGCCCGCCCAATACTGGCCCCATTCTCGCTGGAACTCCGCGGTGTCCAGCGCGGGGAGCTCCGTGAGGACCACTTCTACCCCCGGATTCTGGCGAAGCGAAGACCAACCATCGTGGATGGTACAGTAAAAGGTTTCGCCGTCCAACATCGGCAGGTAAGACGTCGCGAAGGAACTACTACCAACCAACGCCACATATGTTCGTTGCATATTGGTATCTCCAGGAAATAGAGGTTAGTTCTATTATACACCAACCACGAGGAAAAGGCAATAATTGGTTACAGATAGTGACGGCTTTACGCGGCGTCTTGGTCTAGGATCCCCGCTTCCATGAGCATCCATTCCGCAAAGATACCGTAACCTCGGGTAGGGTTGCTCACGAACACATGGGTGATCGCCCCCACCAGGTAGCCGTCCTGGATGATGGGACTGCCGCTCATCCCCTGGACGATACCTCCAGTGCGCTCCAATAGCCGGGGATCTGTAATCTCGATGACAAGGCCCTTGTCCGAAGCGCTGGTCTGGTTGCTAATCCTTACAATCTCGATGGCAAACTCCTCCACCCGTTCTCCATCCAGGACGGTCAAAATGGTGGCGGGACCGGGCTTCACTTGACGGGCTAAGGCCACCGGAATAGGTTTAGAAAACAGGCCATGGTCCAGTTTTTGGGTCAATTCCCCATAGATACCGTAGGCACAGTTTTTGGTGATCGTTCCTAAGATCCGTCCGTCATCCATCAGTGCACCCAGTTTTTCACCCGGACGCCCCTTGCTGCCGCTGGCAATACCGGCAATCACCGCCGGCACGATCTGGCCGTTTACCACCTGGGCCGCCTGGCCCCGGCCATCCACCACCATATGACCTAGGGCGGCAAACTTCTTTGTTTTGGGGTCATAGAAGGTAAGCGTCCCCACCCCCACCACTGGCTCTTCTAGATATAGGCCCAAAAGGTACGTGTAGTAGGACTGGCCCCGGGCGGTCCGTTCCTCCACCAGGACCGGTTTTATGTCGGTGTAGAAGACCTGATCTCCCCGGCGCACCTGTAGCCTGAGGTACGCGTCATTCCTCCCGGCCTCTTCCACAAAATCCCGCACTTCCTGGGACTTGCGCACCGGCTGGTTATTGATGCTCAAGATCACATCGCCCTTCCGCAAACCCGCCTCTTTAGCTGGGTTCACCACTTGACCCTCGGCGGAGTGCAAGGGAACAGAGTCCATTACCACTAGGCCCTGGGGGGACACCATCACCCCGATGGCTTGCCCGCCGGGGATCACCTCATAGCGGGGGACCACGTCTACGACCAGGCCCTTGATGGGAAACAAACCCAGGAAAGTGACTTGTAGATCGTAGCTGCCCGCCCGGTCCGCCACGATGGTTACCAGGTTTTCCGGGTCCACGGTAATGTCCAGTTCGGTGGAGTGGAGGGAGAACAAAGAAGCCAGCCGGATCTGTTGACTGTCGCCCGAGGGTACACGGAGACTACCCGGCAGGCCCACCACCCCATAGACACCGATAGAGGTAAGGACCATTAAAACTACAGTAAGACAGATTAGGATGCGCCAATAGGACTTGTTCACAAAAACCCCCCCAAGTGCATCATAGTTGTAATATGCCCTTGGGGGGCGTACATTATTTAAACCCCACTTACTAACTGTTGACTTCCGAAGGGAGATCTGACAACCTACCCCTGGGCGATGGCCAACAGTTCCCGGGCCAGCTCCCGGGTCTTCTCACTGAGCTCGGCCCCACCTAACATACGGGCGATCTCCTCCACCCGCTCCTCGGGACCCAGGGGACGAACCTGCACCGAAGTAGAAGCATCGGTACTGATCTTGCTGATCTGGAAGTGCTGATGACCCACACTGGCCACCTGGGGCAGATGGGTAATACACAACACTTGCCGAAATTTCGCCACTTCCGCCAGTTGACTGGCCACCTGCCCGGCGGTCTTCCCGCCAATACCGGCATCGATCTCGTCAAAGACCATGGTGGGAACGGGGTCACTGGCAGCAAACATGAGCTTGAGGGCGAGCATCACCCGGGAGATCTCACCGCCGGAGGCAATTTTGCTCAAGGGCTTTGGTTCTTCGCCGGGATTGGTGGAAATAAGGAATTCCAGGCGCTCTGCCCCGTCGGGCCCCACTTTGAGCCCAGCACAATCCACCGCAGCCTCCCCCGCCACCGGCACCACCCTCACCACAAAGCGGGGATCCTTCATATTCAGCTTCTTTAACCGTTCGGCCACACCCGCCTCAATGACCCGGCTGACCTCAGCCCGCAGCCGGGTCAGCTCTTGGGCGGCGGTCTTCAGATCCTGTTTTTCCCTTTCCAGCTCCCTTTGCAAAGCGGCCATCTGCTCATCGGCCCCGGTGATCTGATCCAAATCCTTGCGCAGTTGGCTGCAGTAGGACAAAATCTCCTCCACCGAATCGCCGTACTTTCTCTTCAAACGACCAATGTCTGTGAGACGTCGCTCCACCTGATCCAACTCCGCAGGATCCGCCTCCAGTTGGTCCAGATAATCCCGGACCGCACCGGAAACCTCCTGGATCTCCACCATGGCCGATTCCAACAGACCCAAGGTCTCCGCGAGACGGTCATCGGTCTTGACCACTTCCTGCAGGTTAGCCAAGGCCTCCCCCAACAGGTCAATCACCGCGGGCCGGTACTCCTCGCCTTCGTAAAGGAGCTTGTAACTGGCCAGAGAGTGTTGCTGCAGCGTCTGCTGATTGGCCAGCACCTTGCGCCGGGCGGTCAGTTCCTCTTCCTCTCCCGGCACCAGCTTCGCCTCTTCGATCTCCCCAATCTGAAACTGTAACAAATCGATCTTCCGGGCAGCCTCCCGGCTTTGTTCCACCAACTCCGCAAGCTCAGTTTCCAGTCTGCGCACCGTCCGATAACCCTGGCTCACCGTCCGACGCACCGCCTGGAGTCTCTCTCCGCCAAATTCGTCTACCAGCATGGTGTGCAGTGGGGGACGCAGCAAAGACTGATGCTCATGCTGCCCGCACAAATCCACCAGGTGACTGCCCACCGCCTCCAGGACACTGACATTGACCATGCGGTCGTTAATCCTACAGCGGTTCCGGCCGTTTCGGGTCACCTCCCGGGAAATGATCAGTTCATCACTGTCCCCAGCAAGGCCCTGCTCCTCCAAAAACTCCCGCAGGGGGATAGACGGGGGCAGTTGAAAGGATCCTTCCACCAGCAAGGACGAACAGCCCGTTCGGATCAGGTCCACCGAGGCCCTGCTCCCCAACAACAGCGCGATGGCTCCGATGATCACCGACTTCCCCGCGCCGGTCTCCCCGGTGAGCACATTGAGACCCGGTCCAAAGGATAAGTCCACCTCTTTGATTACCGCATAGTTTCGGATGGAAAGATCGACAAGCACCTGGTTCACCGTCCCTTGCCCAGCTTCTTCTAACGCAACTCCTCAAGCCTAGCCAACACTTCCCCCACCAATGGGGACACAGGCTTTTCATTGCGGACCAGGACCAGGATGGTATCATCACCGCCGATGGTGCCCACCAACTCGGGCCAATCCATGCCATCGAGCAAGACCGCCACGGTCTGCGCAGCCCCCGGCAGGGTCTTGACGACGATGAAATCACCACAGGGGATGAGTTCCACCACATAATCCCCAAAGGCCCGGCGCAACCTCGCCTCCCCATCGGCCATGGGGTGGGCATGGGGCAGGGTATACCGGTCCCGTCCTCCTTGCACCTTCACCTTCACTAGGCCCAATTCCTTGATGTCCCGAGACACCGTGGCCTGGGTAACCAAGAATCCCCGTTCCCGTAAACGGTTTAGAAGCTGTCCCTGGGTTTCGATGGGTTCCTCCCGGATGATGGAGAGGATGGCAGTTTGACGTTCCTTCTTCATTGCCAAGACGACTCCCTGGAAAAGTCGCCACACCGCCCTTCGTACAAAAATCTTAATTTTCTTGTCCTAAACATCGGGATGGCTCAGCCGATTGCGCAATAGCTCGTAGAAGCCCCGTTTGCCCAGGCGAACTAACCGGGCTACCCGTTCGCTTTTTCCCACCAGGATCCGGTCCTCCGCCTGGATCTTGGTGGCAGGTTGTCCATCGACACTGAGCCGCACCTGATCGTGCAGACTATGCACCCTCAGTTCAATAGTCTCTTGGGGATGGACCACCACCGAACGGCTGGCGATGGTGTGAGGACAAATGGGGGTAATCACCAGGGCTTCCACCCGGGGACTGACCACTGGCCCCCCGGCAGAAAGGGAATAGGCTGTGGAACCGGTGGGGCTGGCCACAATCATACCATCGCAGGAAAACCGACCGGTCACCTGCCCGTCCACCTTCACTTCCACCTGGATCACCCGGGCAAAGGTGCTGCGGGTGACCACCACATCATTGAACGCGACAAAGGTGCCGGTCACCTGTCCTGCTCTTAGGACCTGGGCCTCTAGCATCATCCGTTCTTCAACCACGTAGTCGTCTTTGGCCAACTGTTCCACCGCCTCCGGCAGATCATTGACCTCGGCCTCGGTCAAGAACCCCAGGTGGCCCAGGTTAATCCCCATGATGGGCAACGGGCTGTCACAGACCAGATGAGCGGCATGTAAAAAGGCACCGTCTCCCCCCAGAACCAGCAACACTTCCGCCTCAGCCTTTATCTCTTCAAAGGGGCGGGCCAAGTCCATCCGATCCACCAGTTGGGCCGCATTAACCTCCAGGAGCACCTCTACCCCCTTAGCCCCAAAGGAATCCAAGAGGGTGTCAATCACCTCGGCGCACCCTTCCTTTTTACAATAATGCATGATTCCAATCCGCTTCAAGCCCTCACCCCACTATTACGCCTACTCCAACAAACGATGGGCCTCTTCCACCGTCGCGGCCACTGCATTCAAGAGATCCTCTTCCCTTAGACCGTTCCTTCCGTCTGTAGTGAGGTAGATGAAATACTCAATATTCCCCTTGGCCCCCCGGATGGGAGAATAGGTAAACCCCTGCACCTTAAAACCACATGCCCGGGCACAGGCCGCAATCCCCTCCAGTACCTGGCGGTGCACCACCGGATCCTTTACCAAACCGCCCTTACTCACCTGTTTGGGCCCGGCCTCAAATTGGGGCTTAACTAGGGAAAGCACTTGGCCCTGGGGTTGAAGAAAGGTCTTAATCCTGTCCAGGAATTTGGTAATGGAAATGAAGGAGACATCGATTACCACCAAGTCTATCGGCTCACCCAGCATCTTTGGCTCCACATGTCGGATATTGGTCCGCTCCATCACCACCACCCGGGGATCCTGGCGCAGGGACCAGGCCAACTGCCCATAGCCCACATCCAAGGCGATCACCTTGGCCGCCCCCTTTTGCAGCAGGCAATCGGTAAAACCGCCGGTGGACGCCCCCACATCAAGACAAGTAAGTCCCTGCACTTGCACCTGCCAGTGCTCCAGGGCATGGGCCAATTTCAGACCCCCCCGTCCCACATAGGGCATGTCCGCCTGCACCACAAGCTCCGCATCGGGCGACACGAAGGTCCCCGCCTTGGTAACCGCCTGCCCATCCACCAACACTGCCCCAGACATAATCGCGGCTTGGGCCCGCTGTCTAGTTTCGAAGAACTTCCGTTCTACTAACAATACATCCAGTCGTTTCTTGCTCGCCATTTAATCTGTCCCTCGTTGAAACGCCGGTTTAGGTCTTCCCATCAATTCGAAGGCGGCCTGAAAGATCCCCCGGGGACTAAGTCCATGCCGCTGCAAAAGCTCCTCCCGTGACCCATGTTCCACAAAACTGTCCGGCATACCTAAGCGTTTGACCTGGGGTGCAAGCCCCCGGAGGGCACATTCCTCCAGAAAACCTGCAGAAAAGCCACCGGCAAGGACATTATCCTCCACCGTGACCACCTTGCCCACTTTCTCGGCCCAGTGGAAAAGCTCCCCAGGCAGTGGTTTCACAAAACGCACGTTCACCACCGCCGCCTGGACTCCTTCCGCAGCCAACAACTCCGCGGCTTCCAGAGCCATTTCCGCCATGGGACCCACCGCAAAAAGGGCCACATCGGTACCATCCCGCAGTACCTCCGCCTGGCCCCAAACCACCGGTGCCGGCTCACTAGCTGTAGTGGCCTGGCCATTGGGATATCTGATCGCCACGGGACTTTGCCTAGTCAGAGCCAAGGTCAACATCTGTTCCAACTCCGCACCACAGCGGGGAACGGCCACTTCCATATTAGGAATGTGTCTCAGATAGGACAGATCAAACACCCCATGGTGGGTGGGTCCGTCGGGGCCCGCAATGCCGGCCCGATCTAGGACAAAGACCACCGGTAGTTCCTGGAGGGCCACATCGTGAATCAATTGATCATAGGCCCGCTGCAAGAAGGTGGAATAGATGGCTACCACCGGCCGCAATCCGCCCTTGGCCAGTCCGCCGGCGAGGGTAACCGCATGGCCTTCGGCAATACCTACATCGAAGAATCGATCCGGGTAGGCGGCGGCAAAGTCCCCTAGGCCAGTACCCTCTTTCATAGCCGCGGTAATGGCCACAATCCGTTCGTTGTCTTTGGCTAATTCCACCAGCTTCCGTCCGAAGACAGAACTGAAAGACTCTTTGGGGCCAGGCAACTGGCCGTTATTGGGGTATACTCCATGGAATCTGGCCGGATCCGTCTCTGCGGGAGGATACCCTTTACCCTTTTCTGTCACAACATGCAGAAGGATGGGTCCTTTCCGGCTCAAGGCCTCCCGGAGCCCCTTCTGCAGCATGCGGAAATCATGTCCGTTAATCGGTCCCAGATAAGTAAAACCCAACTCCTCAAAGAAGATCCCGGGAACCAACAAGTGCTTGATGCTGTCCTTGATGGTGTCCACCGCTTTCCCCATGGGACCACCAAGGCCGGGAATCTGCCTTAGGATCTTCTCCAGATCATAGCGGGCTTTGGAAATGGAAGGCTCCATCCTAAGCCGGTTTAAGTAATTCGATAACGCCCCCACATTGGGAGAAATAGACATTTCGTTGTCGTTAAGGATGACCAAAAGATCGGTATTGAGTCGACCCGCATGGTTCAAGCCCTCAAAGGCCAGGCCCCCGGTCATAGAACCGTCACCGATCACCGCCACCACCCGGTGGTCCTCACCCCGCAGATCCCTAGCCAGGGCCAAACCCAAAGCCACAGAAATGGAGGTACTGGCATGGCCGGTGATAAAGGAATCGTAGGGACTCTCCTTCGGCGAGGGAAACCCACTAAGGCCCCCCAATTGCCGTAGTTTGGCAAACTGCTCCTTGCGGCCAGTGAGGATCTTATGGACATAACATTGATGTCCCACATCCCATACGATCTGATCCATCGGACAGTCCAGGGCCCGATGAAGCGCGATGGTCAACTCCACCACACCCAGATTAGCCGCCAAATGTCCCCCGGTAACCGAGACCGTCTCGATTAGGAAATCACGGATCTCGCCTGCCAGCTGGTTCAGTTGTGCAAGACTAAGCTTTTTCAGGTCCTGGGGCGACTGAATTCCTGCCAAAATACCATTCATCGCCTTGACCTTCTTTCCCTTCTCTGCTGCTTTGATACCTTCTGCCTCCCTGCTTTGCCCTTTGGTTTTCTTTCCGGGCTTAGCAACTGGCCCACCAAGGGGATCCTACTGAATAAATATAATACCTGGGCCGCCCGGTAGACAATATCGTTGGCCTTGTTGATGGCAAAACCCTTTCCAAAGGCTTTGCCCCCCACTTGCAAGGCCGCGGCACCGCTAATGACTAGTGTTGTTAGTATTGACTCATTTAGATTAGGCTGTTCACGAATCAGCTGGAAAACTATGGTGGCGGCTAAAGCTCCCGAAAGGGTCCCTGCCACATCACCGATGATGTCATTACAGAAGGTTGACACCCGATCGGCGTTACGCACTAGCCGCACCGCGTGTTTAGCACCAGGTACGCGGTCTGCCGCCATGGCATGGAAGGGCGCCTCATCAGCCGCGGTGGTCGCCACCCCAATAACATCAAAAATGACACCAATAAAGACGATGAACAGTAATAAAAAAAGGCTTGGCCCAAAGGTCAGCCGATTACTAAGCGTGCGACTAACTGTAGAAAAGACGACGGAGAGCACAAAGGTTACTAGACCCGTAACGATCATATGTCGAATTGCTCTGTTGTTATCCATTATGTTTCTTTTGTGACTCCATTGTATACAAATTGAGGACGGGCGGCCTCAGATTGGGTAAACATTGTGCCTTAGGTCCAGCAGGTTTTCCCAAGAACGCTCCCTGGCGTTGCCGCCGGGCGGTTTCCCCTTTCCCGCTCCTCCGTTCTGTCGCCAAGAACAGAGCTGGATCGCCACTTAGTACACACTGCAATCCCCAACCTGAGCAACGATGGACAGCCTAGGAGTTTTCCTCCACAGCACCTTCTTCGCTTTCTAGCCTCTTTTGCAGTATGCCTTTCAAACAGCAAAGGGCGATTTCCTTCGGCCGCAAGGAGATCGCCTTGATTCCTGTTATCCCAACCATACCACTCAAGGCAGGCTACGCTGCACCTAGCATCACGATACCGGCTGACACCACGTGCAGGTTCAGCCCAAGCCGTAGGCATTCCCTCCTAGGTTTGCCCACGCACTTGGGTCTCCGCGGAGACAGGGTCAAGCACTGCATGCCTTTGCAGGTTGCCCTATTTCCTTAACCCCCAGCAGCAGCTCCCAACTGGGCGTCGGCAGCCACCACCAAGGACTTCATCGATGTGCCCTTTAACGGATTTTTAGCCCCGTCTTCGAAAGCGCGGGTGCTGACTAGGATACTGCGCCACCCGTTTTCGTTCGTTTACATTATAGCATAAAACCAGAGGCTGGAAAAGACTCACGCCAAGGAAGGCCAAGCCCCCAAGATTCATTATCATAGCACAATCGCGCTGCACCAGCAATAGCCTCAGCCCTGATTCGTACCCAGTCTTCTGTTCGCATTTCCGAATCATATCGTCAGCAATTCACTGTTGACACGCGATCGTTGCAGACTGGAACTTTGAGTGGTTTCCCTGCCACTGGGACCTATTACCGCACGAAGGCCTACTGCGGCTGGCCCGGCAACCAGAAGACGTAAGGAAAAGGGATGACACCTGCGAGCTCAAATCACCCGACGTTTGCTTCGGGCATCTCTATCTAACCTTCTGAGAACACAAACAGACTTTCTGCCCCGCTTTAACCAGACTGACACAACTCCCAAAACCACCTGCGCGTCATTTCAGCGCGCACCTTTCGGTACGTCCAATCCTACCATTTTCCCCATGGACGAGCGCCTACGGCAACAGATCCTGTTCTGTCATCATGAAACCGAGTGGAGGTAGAGTTTCTTTCTCATCCAAAACGCGAAAACAGGTAGAGGCCAACTTGCCAACCCTTAACAGCATCCACAAAAAGATGCACATTAGGAACTCCGGAGTAAAGCGCCTCAATAGGTCCGTTCCAGGACGAAATCGGCGATTCGACCCAGCCATTCCCCACCAGAAAGCCCAGCCACACAGCGCTTCGCCGCGGCCACCTCCACCGTAGCTAGACGTTTCGCCTCCTCGAGGCCATAGACCGCCGGGTAGGTCTGCTTGCCCTGGGCCACGTCCTTGCCCTTGCTTTTGCCCATCACCAAAGGGTCCCCGATCTCATCCAAGATGTCGTCGGTAATCTGGAAGGCCAACCCCAAATGCTCGGCGTAATCCGTCAGCAAGCTAAGCTCCTCAGGACCCACCTCACCGATGATGGCGCCACAGCGCACCGCCCCCCGGATCATTGCCCCGGTCTTCCAGATATGGATCCGGCGGAGGATCTCCGGACTAGGTGCCTTTCCCTCCCACTGGAGGTCAAGCACTTGGCCAGCAATCATCCCGGCCCGTCCACTGGCTTGGGCCAGTTCCCCGATGACCTGTACCGTTAAATGGGAGGATACACCAACACTGGGCAGTCGGCTGAGAAGCTCGAAGGCATAGGTGAGCAAAGCATCTCCCGCTAGCACCGCCATTGCCTCGCCAAAGACCACATGGCTAGTAGGCTTTCCCCGACGCAGATCGTCGTCGTCCATGCAGGGCAAATCATCGTGGACCAGGGAATACGCGTGGACCAACTCAATGGCCACGGCTACCAGTTCCGCACCGGCAAGATTCTTCCCCCCGATGGACGCTGCCTCCAAGGCGAGGATCGCTCGTAACCGCTTGCCCCCGTCGACGGCGCTGTAGCGCATGGCACGGTGCAGCTCCTCGGGCTCGGTGGTCTCGCTCGGCAAAAGGCGCGCCACTAACCCATCCACATAGGCCGCCCGTTCTTTCAGATAGGTCTGAATCGTCACAGTGATGCCACTCCCTGCTCATCATTGGTAAACTCGGTCACCCGGATTCCCTCATCGTCCTTCAAGATTATCTCCACCCGCTTTTCCGCAACATCGAGGAGGCGTCGACAATGGCGAACCAAGGCGATCCCCTCTTCGAAAAGGGCCAGGGACTGATCCAGGGTCAGCTCGCCCGTCTCCAACTGCTCCACAATCTCCTCCAGTTTCTTGTATGCCTCTTCAAAAGTAAGCTCCATAGTACCTCTCCCCACCTGTATACTGTGTTTCCCTCAAGACAGGCGCCGGGCCTTCGTCCGGCCATCGCTAAACTGAATCCAAAATACCCCCTCGGCCGGCAACTCCGCCAGTTTTCGAATCACGCCCCCCGTCTCATCCTGACAGATGGCATAACCCCGGGCCAGGATCCCTAAGGGGCTGAGGCCCTCCAGCCGGGCGATGAGTTTTTCCAGCTGGTGGGTGCGGGTCATCGCCAGTCTCTGCTCTGCCACCTCCAGGCGACGATAAAGCTCGTCCAGCCGCTGGTATCGTTGGTCGAGCAGATCTTGGGGTAGCCTTAAAGCCCGCCTTTTCTCCAAGGCCTCCAGCTGCCGCCGGCGAAGCGCCAGCCCCTGGCCAAGACTCCCCTGCAGACGGGTGGCCAGATCCTGCACCCTGAGCTTCAACTGTCGGCTGTCGGGGACCACCATTTCCGCGGCTGCCGAAGGGGTGGGCGCCCGGTGATCAGCCACAAAGTCCGCGATTGTAAAGTCGGTCTCATGGCCCACCGCTGACACCACCGGTACACTGCACCGATAAATGGCCCGGGCCACCCGTTCATCGTTGAAGGCCCACAGTTCCTCCAGGGAGCCACCACCTCGCCCGACGATCACCACATCGGCAAGACCTTGGGCATCTAACAACTCCAGGGCCGCCACAATACTTTCTGGCGCCCCTTCCCCCTGGACCAAAGCCGGCGACAAGAGGATCCGCACCCCCGGATGCCGCCGGGTTATCACGCTAATAATGTCACGAATCGCCGCGCCCGTCGGCGAGGTCACCACCCCTACACACCGGGGCAGGAAGGGAAGAGGACGTTTCCTCGTGGGATCAAAGAGGCCTTCCTGGGCTAGTTTTGCCTTCAATTCTTCAAAGGCCCGTTGTAACGCCCCTTCGCCCGCTTCAATCATCTGGGCCACGTACAACTGGTAGGTACCCCGCTTCTCATAGACACCGATGCGGCCAAAGCAGACCACCCGCAGCCCATCCTGAGGGGTGAAGCCCAATTGGAAATTCTGTCGGGCAAACATAACACAGTTAATTACACTGTCCTCGTCCTTCAAGGAAAAATACATGTGCCCCGAGCTATGGTGCTTGAAGTTGGAGATCTCACCTTCCACGGCCAGCGCCCCCAGGCGGGGATCCTCTTCCAACAGGCCCTTGACCAGCCGGGTCAGTTCTCTTACCTGGAGTATCTGCACCACATTACCTCCCCAATCCAAAGAGTGCCGTGCCGACGGCATTGTCTGTGCTGTATCTTGGGTCGGCAAACCAAAGCTCCCAACCGGACAAATGCTCCCGCAGCCACGCCCGCACAAATTGATTAGCACTCACGCCGCCCACAAACAGCACCCGCTTGGGATACCGCTGGCGGACCGCATTGCGTAGCAAACGCTGAAGACTCTTGGCAATACAAACCTGTACCGCCATGGCCAAGTCCGGAGGTGCCACTTGACCCTGATGCAAGTAGCGCATCGCGGCGGCTTCGGGACCAGAAAAGCTTACCGTCAGCTCCTGTACCGCCACCGGCAACTCAAGACGACCCACTTGTCCTTCTTGGGCCAGTTTTTCCAGTGCGCTTCCCGCAGGGAAAGGCAGGCCCATGGCCACACCCACCCGGTCCACAAACTGACCCACATGCAAATCCGTCCCGCCCCCTAAGGGGGTGACATCAAAGGACCCGGCCTGGTCCCGCACAAAAAGCAGATCCGTCGTCCCACCGGACAAGTGCAGGGCGAGGAACTCCGACGCCTTTGGTCCTTGGGCCGACCACCGCCCGGCCCGTAGGTGATTGGCCTGATGGCTACAGGTCACCAAGGGAACACCTAAAGCCATGCTTAGACAACGGGCCATGGTGGTTCCAGCGGTGAAGACTGGCAGATAGGAATCGGGTAGCGCCCGGGGGCGATCCGTCACCGCCACCGCGGCAATATGATCCACCTGGGAGAAGACTTGTTCAAGGAGTTGGGGAAGGTTTTGAAGATGCAAAAACAGGGCATCGGACTGCCGAAGGCCCCGGGCACCCTGCTTTACCGGCAATACGGAGCGCAAGTCTAGGATCAGTTCTTCTGCGGCACTAACGAGGGCCACCGAGGTGGTATAGCAACTGGTATCAATACCGAGGGAATACACAGGATCACCCTAAGATTGGTCTTCCCGGAACCGGCGCACCACATTGCCCAAAAGACCGTTCACAAACCGGAAGGAATCCCGATCTCCATACTTTTTCGCCAGTTCCACCGCTTCGTTCACGGCCACACTAGCCGGAATGTCGTCCCTGTAGAGAATCTCATAAATGGCCGCCCGCAGAATATTCCGATCCACCGTGGGCATGCGCTCCACGGTCCAATCCACCGCATACTCGTTAATCAGCGCGTCGATCTCCTCCATCTTCTCGATGGTCCCGTACACAATTTCCCGTAGAAAGTTGAGACCGTTCTCCGTCAGCTCTAAATCATTAATGGCATAGTCAATAGCCGTATCAACTTCGGCACCTGCAAAATCCATCTGAAACAGCGCCCGTAACACGCCTTCCCGGGCCACACGCCTACTCATCCTCTTTCCCCCATCTGCGTCAGTTACTTCCGCCCCGCCGTTGCAGCAACCGCTGCAAGAAGTCGCCGAGCTCCTGGCCGGCATCAAGCCTCCGACCGATGAAGTAACCGAAAACGGTACAAATCAGCACCAACAAAGTCTTCCAAAAACCATACTTAAGAAGCAGAATACCGGCGATCAGGCCAAAAATAGCACCCAGTACCCTACCCTTGTGGGCAAGAAAAAATACCAATAGCTCCCGCATATAGCCTTGCATCCTTAGGCCCTCCATCCGCAGGCCCTAAGCCTCTGCCTGTTCCGTTCTGGCGATACGCCGTACTTCCACGTACACTCGGCCCACACTAATCCCCGTAGTCCTAAGCAGGTATTCGGCAATAGAGCTTTGTACCTCCTCCACCACGCTGGGAATGTTGAGATCCGGTTGTACCTCCAGGCCAATGGCTACCACCAATCCTTCGGGTGCGGCCTTTAAGGTAATGTCCAAATCCCGTACCCCCGACAACTGGCGGACCGCCTTGTAGATTAGGCGCTCCAAAGCCCGGAAGGAAATCCGCACAACACCTAGGCTCGCCTCCTGCTCAATAAACCGCTCTTCCGGCAGTCCCCGCAGGGCCAGCAAGAACAGGTAGACACCCAACAGTAACACAAGAAAACCGATAACTGCGGGTATCAGACTGTTGGTGAGCGCCCAACCGGAAATGAGTTCACCTAAAGCCAGGGCCGGGTTCCATCCCCCAGCCACAAAGAACAGCAAGAATCCCGAAATCGCAAACAACAATGCGCCCAGTAGGACCAGCACCCGATCAAGAATGGTCATCTTTGCTCCCCCTTCGGGATCATCTATTTTACCCTAGGCTCTTCCACCTTTTTTTCTTCTTGGGGAAATTGGATACCTTGTACGTGCACGTTGATCTCCACCACTTCCAGGCCGGTCATTCCCTCCACCGCCCGTTTCACGTTCTCCTGAATCTTCCAGGCGACTTCCTGAATGGGGACTCCATAGTGCATAACCACGTAAAGATCCACCGCGGCCTGTTCTTCACCCACTTCTACCTTGACACCCTTGGAGAGGTTCTTCCGCCCGATCATTTCCGCAAAACCGGCGCCCACACTGCCGCTCATGCCTGCCACACCTTCCACTTCCGTGGCGGCCAACCCAGCGATGATCCCTACTACTTCATTGGCGATCCTCAGTTCGCCCAAATCACTTCTTTCGTGTCTCGCTTCGGTCAACACGAACACCTCCTGGTCATGGTTCACCTACTGTGAAAATTCGTCGCACCACCGGTATTTCCTTCCCAACACCAGGCACGCCACCCCGGCTGACCGGTGATCCTTCGAAGCAGCGATCACTAGAATCTTAACACCTCAGGGGGAAATTGCAAGCTTCAGCTTTGCCCACTGGACCTTACTAGGTATTTTTCCACAAAATCCGTACTTAACTCCCCACGGACAAAGGAATCGTTCTCCAACACCCGCAGATGGAAGCCCAGATTGGTCTTGATCCCTTCAACGATGAACTCCTCCAAGGCTCCCTTGGCCCGATTGATGGCTTCCTCCCGGGTTCGCCCCCAAGCGATGAGCTTGCCAAACATTGAGTCGTAATAGGGCTGGACTTCCCAGCCGGAATAGGCGGCACTGTCGATCCGGATCCCCGGTCCCCCCGGTGGTAGATACTCCCTAATCAGTCCCGGACAGGGCCGAAAATCGTTCTCGGGATCCTCCGCGTTCAACCGACACTCAATAGCCACCCCGTTGAACTTGATATCCTCCTGTCGGTAAGACAGGGGTAGACCAGCAGCGATCTTGATCTGTTCTTTCACAATATCGATACCGGTGACCATCTCCGTCACCGGGTGTTCCACCTGGATGCGGGTGTTCATTTCCATGAAGTAGAAGTTCCCGTTACGATCGTAGAGAAACTCCATGGTCCCGGCGTTGGTATACCCCACGGCCTTGGCCCCTAGGATGGCCGCCTGACCCAGCTCCTCCCGCTTCCCTTCGTCCACCGCGGGGGAGGGAGATTCCTCGATGAGCTTCTGGTGCCGTCTTTGGATGGAACATTCCCGCTCCCCCAGGTGAATGGTCCGGCCGAATTGGTCCGCTAGAATCTGGACCTCAATGTGCCGCGGCCCTTCCACGAATTTTTCGATGTACACCTCACCGCTGCCGAAAGCCGCTTCCGCCTCGATCCGGGCCATCTGCAACATCCGTTTCACTTCTTCCCGGTTACGGGCGATGCGCATCCCCCGGCCACCGCCTCCTAGGGCCGCCTTGATCATCACCGGGTATCCGATGCTTTCCGCCACTTCGATGGCCTCTTTCTCATCGGCCACCGGTCCGCTGCTGCCGGGCACCACCGGCACACCGGCCTGGGCCATGATCTGTTTGGCCTTCGCCTTATCCCCCATCAGTTCCATACACTGCATCGATGGCCCGATAAAGGTCAATCCATGGTTCTGGCAGATCTCCACAAACTGTGGGTTCTCCGATAATGCCCCGTAACCAGGATGGATGGCCTCACAACCGGAAACCAAAGCCGCACTAATGATATTCGGTATGTGCAAATAGCTGCGGGCCATTGGTGCCGGCCCAATGCAATAGGCCTCATCGGCATAGTGAACGTGCAGTGAATCTCGATCCGCCTCCGAGTACACCGCGACGGTGGAAATCCCCAGTTCCCGACAGGCGCGAATCACCCGCAGGGCGATCTCGCCCCGATTGGCAATCAGAATCCGCTCAAACATCATCAGCCTCTCCTTACAGCTCTTAATTGGTCCTCACGACAAACAGGGGCTGACCATATTCCACAGGCTGGGCATCCTCCACTAGGATCTGCACCACTTGACCGGAGACTTCCGCCTCGATTTCATTCATCACCTTCATCGCCTCGATAATACAAATCGGTTGGCCTACGGTGAGCATGTCCCCCACGGAGACATAGGGTTCCGCATCGGGGGCCGGCGCACGGTAGAAGGTCCCCACCATCGGTGCGGTGATTACCACCTGGTTGGGATCCCTCACGGGAACCTCCTGCATCGGCGGTGGCGCAGGGACCTCTTCAACACTGGGCACCCGGGCCACCGGTGCTGCGGGGGCGGCCACGCCCTTTTTCAAAGACAACTTGAATCCTTCGGTTTCCAATTTCATCTCGGAGATGGTGGCTTCCTCAAAGATCTTAATTAGTTCCTTTACCTCGTCGAGATGCAATTTGCAACCCTCCTCGCCTACAACCTACGGTAGGAACAGTATACCACACCTGGCAAGAATTATGTTCTGCATCTAACACTGTTTCGCTATCCTTGCCAGGTATTCCTGCCTACTGTCCGTCCATAATCACGATGCTGGTCTTAGGAAGGTTGCTGATCCGGGCCACCAAGTCCCCCAACAACATGGCCTGCTCCCCGGTCAGGATCGTCCCCACCAGGACACTGGCTCCCTCCTCGGCAAGCAAGACCACCGCATCCTGAAAACCATTAAGAGCCAAGGTATTCTCCAGTTCAATCTCCAAGCTCCACCGTTCGGTGAGCTCCATCAGTTTTTTCTGGATCTCCTGCCGTTGGGCCGCAGAAAGGTGGGGATCCGCAAGGAGTTCTTGGAGAAATTCCCACTGGCGGGCCCGATTCCGCTCCCGCTCCAGCACATATTGGGCTTTGGGCATGGTCTGGGGGCTAGGGTCCACCGGGGTGTTCACCGTTGCCGCAACTTCCTCGGAAAGACCTGCGGTGGTGGGCAGGACCCGGTGGAAGACCTCCCAGCGACTGGGATCCTGGCCCAAGAGCCAAACCCCCACGGCCAAGAAACAAACACAGGCACACAGCAGAAAGATCCGGTTGAATTTGACGGTATAAAACATCACAGCCACCTACCTTTTAGGATATACTCCGATCTTGTGGGCACCGATATCCAAAGCGGTCTGCACCGCCTGGGTCAGCATCAAGGCCACCTGGGGATCTCCAGCCCCTTCGGCGACGATCACCACTCCCCTGATGGTGGGACGAAACTCCTCCAACAGGAGCGGTTCTTCCTTGCGGCTTTCGTCGTTGCGCAACTGCACTAAAGTGGTAGTCCTCCGCATCTCGTTAATCTCCCGGGTACCCCCACTTTGGTCCTGCTCCAAGGTGGTCCGCACATCTTCGGTGACATCCTGGGCGTAAACCGACCGGCCGCTGCTTTCCAGGGTGACAAAGACCTGCAGACTCCCCACCCCCTGGATCTGGCCCAGAACACTGGTCAAGCGTCGCTCCAGTTCCTCCAGGTAACCACCCCAGATCTGCCGATCGAGCCCACCGGCCATAGAGACGTTGATCTCCGGGGAAATGGGCGTAGTAGGCATCGGCTGGGGCGTGTGTCCGGTGGGACTGATGATCATAAGGACTAATCCAAACAAGGCCAAGGCCAGGATGTATTTGGCCAGCCGCAACCGGGAATGGGGCAAGTTGAAGGGTCTGCCCTCCCTCTTTCCCCCGAATAGACCTCGTCCTTCCATAACATTACACCCCTTCGTATATAATCTCGATCTGCTCCGGCAAAAGCCCGTAGGCATTATGGAGCACTTGATAGATCTGCTCCTGTAGCCCACCCCGGGCGGGCGGTCTTTCACCGACCCGAATCTCCACGGGGGCAATGGAATTCTTCGCCACCGCCCCATCTTTGACAGTGGTCACCCGGACTACACAGGACAGTTCTGGCTCTATGGTAAAGGTCACCTGGCAGGCCAGCACATCCCCCAGGCCTAGGATCAGACTGCTGGCCTGCTTTTCCATCTCCCGCTGCCAGTGCTGGAAAAGCACCCGCTGTCCCGCCTGGATGACCTGTTCCCCCCGGTCTTCGTAGGCTGCAGTAGGTAACGTCCCCCAGACACCACCCCATTGGGCAGACCAGCCCCCGGTCAAAAGGGTCAATAGGGGATTGAGGAGTGTAGCCAACACCACCAGCCCCATCACCGCCTTCACAATCCGGCGTACGTCCCCCGCCGGGAGCAACCACTCCAGACCCACCAGCAAAAGCACCAACACTGCCAAATTGGTCACCATACTCTTTAGATAAACCAAGCCCTCGCCCCCCTTACCGCACCAAAGCCGCTAGATTACCGGCGCTCACCATCACAGTGATCGTAAGGAAAAACATCAGGGCCACCACCGCTACGCCACCGAAGATGTAACAAAGACTGCTTTCCAGACATTGGATGATCTTCACCAGCCGCGGATCACTGAAGGGTTCAGCCAAGGCCGCCACCACCCGGTAAACCAGGATCAAGGCAAAGAGCTTCACCAAGGGAAAGGCCACCACCACCGCCACCGTGATCAGACCGAAGACCCCCACTGCGTTTTTCAGGAGCAACGCCCCTCCTACCACCGTGTCCATGGCGTTAGAGAAGAGATTGCCCACCACGGGCACGAAGGTAGTGCTAACAAACTTGGCCGTCCGTAGCCCTACCCCATCGGAGACCGGTGCCAGTTTTCCCTGAACCGCAGTGATCCCCAGGAATACTGCGGAAAGCAGGCCGAGCACTGCCATGCCCCCCTGCTTAAGCAAAGCCGCGAAACGATCCACCGTCAAATCCTTAGATAAATTGCCCATGATCCCCAGCACCGTAGCCATCGCCACCAGGGGAATGAACCAGTAGTCCACCGCAAAGGCGATCCAATTGATCGCCAGATAAAACACCGGGTGCAACACCGCCGCGGAGCCTACCCCACCCACCGCCACCAGCAGACTGGACATCACCGGAATCAGGGCCTGCATGAAGGAGACCATCCCGTCGATCGCGGAGGTACCGATAGCCACCGCGGCCTTGAAGCTTTCGATGGATATGTAGGCCATCACCAGGAAGCTCACCCCGAAGGACACGTCGATCACACCGGATTCTTTGGTGGCTTTCTGAAGGCTTTGCAGGAGGGCACAGAGGATCACCACCGCGATCAACCGGCCAAAGAGGCGAAGGTTGTACACGATCTCCCGAACCAGATACTGCAGCAGGCTTTCCGCAAGCCGCACCGGATCCCATTGGCCCAAACCTTCCCCCGCCAGGATCTCCCTGGGATGCAAGGAAGGAAGGAGTTTCTTGGCTTCATCGTCCAACTGGTCTGTGGCCTGGTAAAGCTCCTCAAGGCCCAACTCGTCGATCTGGGCCGCCAAAAGCTCCTCGTACTCAAAGGCCCCCGCGGGTACGCTGCACAGACACAGAAACAGGATGAGAAGAAAAACGTGTTTTCCCTTCATGGTATAATCCCCAGTATGGCATCGAGAATCCCGGCAATCACCGGCAAAGCCAGTATTAGAATCAAAACCTTTCCCGCCAGTTCGATCATCCCCGCGATACTCTCGGCACCGGCATCTTTGCTGATCTGGGCACCAATTCCCGTCAAGTAACCCATGGCAATGGCCCGCAGCACAATGCCAAGGTAAAAATCGTTGATGTGGGCGGTGCGGCTCAGTTCCCGAAAGAGCCCGATCACCTGCCCCAAGGGTTGTAACAAAGCCAGGAAAATGATCACCACCACCGCGATATTGGCGGTCGTGGCGTATTCTTTATACGTCTCCTTGAAAAAGAGCAGAAAGATCGTAGCCAGAATCCCCACCCCGATTACCCTTGCCAATTGGACCATGGTCACCACCAGAAGGCTTTCTCCACTTCGGAGAAGAGTTGGACGATCAAGGAAAGTAAGGATAACAGGACGATGATGACACCGGCAAGGCTTAGCATCTGGGCCTGCTCCTCGCGGCCGGCCTGGCGCAGGAAAATGTTCAGGATCGTAATCAAGATGCCAATCCCAGCGATGCGGTAGATCAAACTGACATCCACACCATTACCCCCTCTTTGTTAAAAAAACATGATGATCAACATCAAACCGATGCCTGCGCCGAGGAAATTCCACAGCCGAACATTCTTTTCTTGTTCTTCCTTAGCATCCTGACCATTCACCGCCAATTGGTCCTGCACCATCTTTAGATGCTTCACTTGGTCAGTGCTGTTGGAACCGCCCAAGACCTTACCGAGCCGCTGCAACACCGCCACGTCCGCCTCGGCCAGACACAGTTCCGGAAGGCTGGTTGTGATTCCCTCCTGCCAGGCTGCATCCACCGTCAGTCCACTACCTTGGGACAAAAGTTTAGCGGTAGTGCGAAAGATACCGCCCACCTCTTGCCCGATCCGGTCTGCCACACTGCTTAAGGCGGCGGGCAACGCCGTCTGGCGACAGGTGATCTCGGTCTGCAACAATTGCAAGGCATGCTGCAGCTCCTCCAGTTGCCTAGTTCGATCCTTGTACGTCTCGGCAATCAGGCGCCCGAGGGCAAAGCCGCTACCCAAAACCAGGAAAGCCCCGATGATCTTGATATACACCCGCACTCACCCCGTTATGTCGGACAAACTCAGGCTTGTATTACATAGATATTTACCACCGGGGTGGATTATGCACGGTTCTTCCGATGAGGGTGGAAGAGGGCGAAAAGAAACAAAAAGGACCGCCTACCCGCAGTATCCTACGGGAAGCGGTCCTTAGGGGAGGATGGCTAGGTATTAGACCTACTCCTTGGTCGCGCAGTTCATCAGCCAATAGGTCAAGGGACCCACTGCGGGAAAGATGAGGGCCCAAACAGTCCATACCACCACAGGCAAATCTAAGGCCAGCTTGGACCGACGCTTAGCATCTTCCCGGACACTCATGGCCGCGGTCACCTGCACAAAAACCACCACGGCCCAAAAGGTCAAAAACAAAAAGGTGATGATCGATGCCATTCTGTGTCCTCCTTGTCCGATCTAGTTATGGACTTGCTTGTCCTTAATCAATTAATCACCACAGGGAGATTCTAACACTGGGAGTCTAATCTTCGCCTACGGATAAAGTATTCCCTTCTGGGGCCTGGAAAGCCAGGCGCTGGTAACTAGACGGAGTCCTACCCAGGGGAAAGTCTTACGCAACTACATGGGGGTAGGCATCCTCCCACCGGGCCCCCGTTGGCCAACCTGGAGCTACTAGCGGCTACCACCCGCTGCCAGCAAGGAAAACCATTGCAGGAAGTGGAATATATAAAGGGTTGCACTATGGCATGCATCTTCAAGGAGGCTTGTTATTATGTACAAAGCTAGATGGCTGGTTGCCTTTTTCACCCTGGTTCTCCTTTGCACCACCAGGATCGCCGGCGCAGACCAAACCTTTACCTATGAAGTCTACCAAGGACACGTCGTCTTAGGCACAGAGACGGGACAGATCTCCTCTAAGGAGGGGCTAGGGGGGAGATCCCGGGTGGAATACCCCGCTTTGGGGGTGGCCATCGAACAAAAAATCGCGGTGGACCCTGTCACCCGAACGTTTGTAGATTACCAGGTGGAGATCTCCACTCCCCAGGGGACCCAGGCCTTGGAGCTTTCCCACAGGGACGGTGTCCTCCACTACGCAACCCAAGGGCTTACGGGACAAATCCCCCTGGCAGAACCGGTGCTCATCCTGGATAACAATATCTGGTGTCACTACCAGTTGCTCATCGATCGACTGGAACTGGAGACAGGCTTCGTCGACAGCTTCCGGTTCATCGTACCCACCATCTTCTTTCAGTACCCCCAGGGTTTCACCATGACTGTGGAGGTGCGGGAAAGGGAACTGGTGCAACTAGGTG